>JACRMD010000377.1 GCA_016215085.1 Solirubrobacterales bacterium
TCGAGCCCAGGCGCGCGGAGGCGAAGCGCAGCAGCTCCACGCGGTCGCGCGGCTCGGGCTCGTCGGCGATCAGCGCGTTGGCCGCGTCGATGCGGAACTTCGGCTTGGACGTGCGCGCCGGCGGCCCGCGCCGCAGCCACGCGAGCTCCTTGCGCAGCAGCTGCGCGCGACGGTCCTCGCGCGCGGCGGCCTGGCGCTCGCGCTCGGCGCGGGCGAGCACGTACGCCGCGTAGCCGCCCTCGTACTGGTGGACCTCGCCGTCGGCGACCTCCCACGTCGCCGTGCACACCGCGTCGAGGAACCAGCGGTCGTGGGTCACGACGAGCATCGAGCCGCGGCGGGCCGCGAGGTGGCGCGCGAGCCAGTCGACGCCCTCGACGTCGAGGTGGTTGGTCGGCTCGTCGAGCAGCAGCAGCTCGGGGCCGTCGAGCAGGAGCTTGGCCAGCGCGATGCGCCGGCGCTCGCCGCCCGACAGCGGCGCGATCGGCGTGTCGAGCCCCTGGGGGAAGCGCGTGACCGCGACGCCGCCGAGCAGGCCGTCGAGCACGCCGCGGAAGACCGGGTCGGCCGCCCACTCGTGGTCGGCGCGGCCGCCGACGAGCTCCTCGCGGATCGTGCGCGAGGCGTCGAGCTCGTCGCCCTGGCCGAGCAGCGCCAGGCCGAGCCCGGTCTCGCGCGTGACGGCGCCCGCGTCGGGCTCCTCGGCGCCGGAGATGAGGCGCAGGAGCGTGGACTTGCCGTCGCCGTTGCGGCCGACGACGCCGATCCGGTCCCCGGCGGCGACGCCGAGCGTCACGCCCTGCAGGACGCCGCGGGAGCCGTAGCCCTTGGCGACGTCCTTGAGGTTGACGAGGTTGCGCGCGGCCACGGCGCGCGGGAGTGTAGGCGGGCTACCGCGGGGCGACGGGGCAGCCCGAGCCGCCGAGGCGCCCGGTGCAGCCCTCGCACGGCACCACGCACTCGAGGACCGCCGGCTCGAAGTCGAGCAGGTCGTTCTCGGTGCCGCGGACCGCGCGGATCTCGACCGCGAGGCGGCCGGCGGTCGTCTGGCGCACGGTGCCGACGGTGCCCACCGGCCAGCCGCCGAAGGGCTCGGTCAGCGCGACGAGGCCGTCGATGGGCGGGGCGCCGGGGGTCACGTCCGGGTGGTCGGCAGGTCCCGCGCCGGACGGCAGCCGAAGTGCGACAGAGCACGTGCCTCGCGCCGGGTCCCTCCTGTCTGGGATCCGAGACAGCCGGGCGCTCCGTGCCCTTGTGCCGGCGTGCGCCAGCTTCGACAGTCGCAGCCATGACCACCACCGCCCAGGAGTTGCGCTGCCGCGGCTGGCAGCAGGAGGCCGCGCTGCGGATGCTCGAGAACAACCTGCACCCGGACGTGGCCGAGCGCCCGGCCGACCTGGTGGTCTACGGGGGGATCGGCAAGGCCGCGCGCGACCACGCGAGCCTCGCGACGATCAAGCGCGAGCTGCTGCGCCTCGCGGGCGACGAGACGCTGCTGGTGCAGTCGGGCAAGCCGGTGGCGGTGTTCCGCACGCACGAGCACGCGCCGCGGGTGCTGCTGGCCAACTCCAACCTCGTCGGCGACTGGGCCACGTGGGAGCACTTCCGCGAGCTCGACGCGGCGGGGCTGATGATGTACGGGCAGATGACCGCGGGGTCGTGGATCTACATCGGCAGCCAGGGGATCCTCCAGGGCACCTACGAGACGTTCGCCGCGGTCGGGCGCAAGCGCTTCGGCGGCAGCCTCGCCGGACGGCTCGTGGTCACGGCCGGGCTGGGCGGGATGGGCGGTGCCCAGCCGCTGGCGATCACGATGTGCGGGGGCACGGCGCTGTGCGTGGAGGTCGACCTGCACCGGATCGAGCGCCGGCTCGAGACCGGCTACCTCGACGAGCGCGCCGCCGACCTCGACGACGCGCTCGCCCGCCTGCGTGCGGCCGCCCGCGAGGGCCGGCCGCTGTCGATCGGCCTGCTGGGCAACGCCGCCGACGTGCTGCCCGAGCTCGTCGCCCGCGGCGAGCACGTCGACGTCGTGACCGACCAGACCTCGGCCCACGACCCGCTCAACGGCTACGTCCCGTCGGGGCTGACCGTCGAGCAGGCCGACGCGCTGCGGGCGGCCGACCCCGGCTCCTACCTCGACCGGGTGGGCGAGAGCGCGCTCAGGCACGTCGCCGCGATCCGCGCGCTGGCCGCCGCCGGCGCCGAGGCCTTCGACTACGGCAACGCGCTGCGCGGCCTGGCCGCGGCGCACGGCGACAAGGAGGCGTTCTCGTACCCCGGCTTCGTCCCGGCGTACATCCGGCCGCTGTTCTGCGAGGGCAAGGGCCCGTTCCGCTGGGTCGCGCTCTCCGGCGACCCGGAGGACATCCACCGCACCGACGACGCGATCCTCGACCTGTTCGGCGACCAGGAGCACATCGCGCGGTGGATCGCGTTGGCGCGCGAGAAGGTCCACTTCCAGGGGCTGCCGGCGCGCATCTGCTGGCTGGGCTACGGCGAGCGCCACCGGGCGGGGCTGCGCTTCAACGAGATGGTGGCCTCGGGCGAGCTGCGCGCGCCGGTCGTCATCGGGCGCGACCACCTCGACAGCGGGTCGGTCGCCTCGCCCGAGCGCGAGACCGAGGCCATGCGTGACGGCTCCGACGCGGTCGCCGACTGGCCGATCCTCAACGCGCTGCTCAACACCGCCTGCGGGGCGAGCTGGGTCTCGGTGCACCACGGCGGCGGCGTCGGGATGGGCAAGTCGATCCACGCCGGCCAGGTCGTCGTCGCCGACGGCACGCCCGAGGCCGCGGCGCGCATCGAGCGCGTGCTCACCGCCGACCCGGGGCTCGGCGTCGTGCGCCACGCGGACGCCGGCTACGACGAGGCCGTCGCCTTCGCGCGCGACCACGGCGTGCAGATGCCGATGCTCGACCCCGCGCCCGCCGCGTGACGGCCGTCTCGATCCACTCCGCCGCGCAGGTGCTGCGCCCGCCGGCCGACGGCCTGCCGTACCTGCGCCACGACCGCGCCGGCGACCTCGCCCTCGAGCCCGGCGGCCTCGTGCTCGACGACGGGCGGATCGCCGCGCTGGAGCCCGACGACCGCGCGCTCACGCAGGTCGACGCCTCCGGCTGCGCGGTCGTGCCGGGGTTCGTGGACTGCCACACGCACCTGCCGTTCGCGGGCTGGCGGGCCCAGGAGTACGCGATGAAGGTCGCCGGCCGCCGCTACGAGGAGATCGCGCGGGCGGGCGGCGGCA
>JACRMD010000363.1 GCA_016215085.1 Solirubrobacterales bacterium
CGACGGCCACGCCGCCGGCGGTGCCGACCGGCACCGCGTGCCCGGCGAGCGGGTGGACGAGCCAGGCGATGGTCGCCGACCGCATCACCAACGCGCGCGACGGGCTGGCGCGCGCGCTGTTCGCCTTCAACTCGGCCACGCCGTCGGACATCGCCGCGCTGCACGTCGACCTCTACGTCGACGTCGACCCGGGCAAGCCGCCGGTCGAGACGCGGCTGACGACCGGCGTGCACCTGCGCAACCAGAACCAGCGGCCGTCGGCGGCGTTCACGACGAGCGCCTCGCCGCAGGGGCTGATCCTCAACGGCTCGGGCTCCTCGGACCCCGAGGGCGAGCCGCTGTCCTACACCTGGTACGACGGGGCGACCGCGATCGGCTCGGGCATCGTGTTCACGTACGCGGTGCCCGCGGGCTCCTCGCACAGCATCTCCCTGAAGGTCCACGATCCGGCGGCGCTCGAGGGCGTCGCCCCGACGAAGGTGGTGACCGCGTGACGCTGCGGCGACTCCGCTCCGACGAGGGCGGCTGGGTCCTGGCCACGGCCATCGGCCTCATGGCCATCATGCTGGGCGTCGTCCTGGCCACGATGGGCTACGTCGACACCCAGCAGAAGGAGTCGGGCACCGCGCGCACGCGCGAGGCCGCCTTCAACCTGGCCGAGGCGGCGATGACGGCGCAGATCTTCGCGCTGACGCAGGAGTGGCCGGGCAAGGGCCGGTCGTCGGACCCCTACGCGCCGTGCACGCAGGCGTCGGTGACGGCACGGTGCCCGAACTCGGCGTCGCTGACCAACCTGCTGTCCTCGCCCGACGCGACGCAGGTGACGTGGCGGACCGAGGTGCGCGACAACAACACCGCGCCGAGCCAGACCTTCTACAGCGACGAGCAGACCGCGTCCTCGCCGGGCTACGACTCCAACGGCGACGGCAAGGTGTGGGTGCGGGCGAAGGCGACGGCGCTGGGCCGCACGCGCACGATGGTCGCCCTGGTCCGCGTCGAGGACTTCTTCGAGAACATGCCCCACGGCGCGGTCATCGCCGGCCGCCTCGACCTGTCCAACATGGGCAACAAGATCATCATCGACGGCACCGGGGCCGCGTCCGGGTCGAAGGTGGTGGCCGTGCGGTGCACGCCGCAGAGCGGCGAGAGCGCCCCGTGCCTGGGCCACGCGATCGGCCAGGGCGGCATCAAGGACATGACCGATCTGCAGAAGAAGCTCAACCAGCAGATCGCGCCCAACGTCACGACCACGAACTTCAACTCGGCGCCGGCGCTCGACGCGTCGGCCCGCGACCGCCTGCGCAAGACGGCGATCGCCGACGGCACGTACTACGCCTCGTGCCCCGCGTCGCTGCCCAGCGGCAAGGTGGTGTGGATCGAGAGCGGGGCGTGCTCGTGGACGAGCAACGCGCAGGGCAACTCGAGCGCCGACCCGGGCATGCTGATCATCAACAACGGCAGCGTGTACCTGGGCGGCACGACCAACTTCTACGGGGTCCTCTACGCGGTCAACGCGCAGGCCACCACCGGCCCCGTGGTGCAGGTGCAGGGCAACGCGACGGTCACCGGCGGCGTGATCATCGACGGGCAGGGGACGCTGATCGGCGGGTCGAGCAAGCTCAACGTGAAGCTCGACGACAACGCCTTCAACAAGGCGCGCAGCTACGTCTCGGCCGGGATGATCCAGAACACGTGGCGGGAGATCGACGGGTCGTAGCGGTCAAGCGGCGGCGACGGCCGCCGATCAACCAGAAGGAAGGCCAATGCCCCCCAAGGCCACCCACACGCTCCGGCGCAGGACCGGAGACCCCCTCGGCGACGAGCGCGGCTTCACGATGGTGGAGCTGCTCGTCGTCATCCTCCTCGTCGGCATCCTCGCCGCGATCGCCATCGGCACGCTGCTCGACCAGCGCCAGAAGGGCAACGACGCGGAGGCCAAGTCCAACGCGCGCTCGCTCGTCTCGCACGTCGAGGCCTGCCACGTCGACGCCGAGGACTACCGGCTGTGCGACACCGCCGCCGAGGTCGGCGTCACCGGCCTGGCGCTCGGCGCGGGACCCGGGGAGAGCACGCTGTCGGCGACCAACAAGGGCAGCTACCAGGTCGTCGCGCACTCGCGGTCCGGCACCGACTTCACGATCCGCCGCGTCGACGGCGGCGCGGCCGAGCGCCTGTGCTCGGACCCGGGCGCGGGCAGCTGCCGCGCTGACGGCACCTGGTAGGCGCGCGTCAAGGGCCGGGGCCGCCCTGCCGATCACCTGGGGCGAGATGGCCCCTGCACTCGCCCCGGCCGCCCTGTTCGGCCTGCTCATCGGCTCGTTCCTGAACGTCGTCGCGTGGCGCCTGCCGCGCGGCGAGTCGCTGGTCAAGCCGCGCTCGCACTGCACCGGCTGCGGCACCACCGTCCGCGCCGTCGACAACGTCCCGCTGCTGTCGTGGGCGCTCCTGCGCGGGCGCTGCCGCGGCTGCGGCGAGCGGATCTCCGCGCGCTACCCGGCCGTGGAGGCGCTCACCGCGGTGCTCTACGTCGCCGTCGTGGCGGCCAGGTGGGACGACGTCCTGCAGATCGTCCTGGGCCTCGTGCTCGTGACGTTCCTGGTGCCGATCGCGGTCATCGATCTCGACCACCGCATCATCCCCAACAAGCTGACCGGCCCCGCGGCCGTGCTCGCGATCGCCCTCGGCCTCGCGCTCGAGCCGTCGTTCGTGCCCGAGAAGCTCGTCGCCGGCCTGGCCGCCGGCGGGTTCTTCTTCGTGGCCGCCGTGCTGAAGCCCAACGGCATGGGGATGGGCGACGTCAAGCTCGCCGGCGTCCTCGGCCTGTACCTGGGCCGCGCCGTCGCGCCGGCCATCTTCACCGGCCTCATCCTCGGCGTCGTCGCCGGCGCCGCCATCATCGCCCGGCTGGGCGCCACCGCGGGTCGCAAGACCGCGGTGCCGTTCGGCCCGTTCCTCGCCGTCGGCGCGCTCGTCGCGCTGTTCGCCGGCGACGGTCTCGTCGACAGCTACCTGGACCGGTTCTAGCCGCTGCGATCCGGACGGCGCCGCTCAAGCGCGGGACCGACTGGACGAACTACCGAGGGTGCCGGTGCTCGTGCTTGAGGCACGGCGCCGCACCGCCGACCACCCCGTCTGAGAAGCCATGGCAAAGCGCGCAACCACCGTCGTAGGGCTCGAGATCGAGCCTGCCGCCGTCCACGCGGCCGCCGTCACCGTCAACGGGAAGGTGGCGATCCGCGAGGCCGCGGTCGTCCCGCTCGAGGCGGGCGTCGTCCGTGACGGCGAGGTCAACGACGTCGACGGCCTCGCCGAGGCCCTGCGGACCCTGTACCGGGACCACAAGGGGCTCGACAAGAAGGTCCGCATCGGCGTCGCCAACCAGAAGATCGTCGTCCGGGTGCTCGAGCTCCCGCCGATCGACGACCGCAAGGAGCTCGAGGCCGAGACCCGCGACCTCCAGAGGCGCTCGGCGGCCCTGGCCGCGAAGATCCGCGCCGCGCAGGGCCTCGGGCCGGCGGCCTCCACGGGCTCCGCCGGGCAGCCCTCGTCGGCCGGGCTCGCCTGGCCCGTGGCGGGCCCGATCACCTCCGGCTTCGGCCC
>JACRMD010000151.1 GCA_016215085.1 Solirubrobacterales bacterium
CGCGCGGGCGGCGGCGCAGCTGGGCGCGTGGCTGCCGGCGCTCGGCGACGACCCGGTCGCGGCGGGCGAGGGCGAGGTGCGCGTCGCCGACCTGCTCGCGCGCACGGGCCACGCGGGCTGCGCCGAGGTCCTGCTGCGGCGGGCCGACGCCCGGCCGGGGGTGCGGACCCGCCACGGGAGCGGGCCGGCCCCCGCCTGCGACCTCGCCCTCTAGCGCAGCGGGTAGCGCAGCGCGAGCGACGGCACGGTGACCGTGCCGGCCTGCGCCGTGGCGGTGCCGATGCGGCGGCTGCCCTCGTGGTGGGCGGCCAGCAGCGCGGTCGCCTCGTCGGCGCGGTCCTCGGGCACGACGCAGACGAAGCCGCAGCCCATGTTGAAGACCTCCCACATCTCGGCGGGCGACACGTCCTGCTCGCGGGCGACGAGGTCGAACACCGGCGGGACCGGCAGCGGGTCCTCGATCGCGTAGCCGCCGCCCAGGCGCAGCAGGTTCGTCAGGCCGCCGCCGGTGATGTGGGCGAGGCCGTGGACGGGGATGCCGGAGCGCAGCAGCTCGAGCACCGCGCGGACGTAGATGACGGTCGGCTCCAGCAGCGCGTCGGCGATCGTCGCGCCGCCGAGCTCGGGCGGCGCGGCGTCCAGGCCGAGCGGCTCGAGCGCGCGGCGGGCCAGCGTGTAGCCGTTGGAGTGCAGGCCGCTGGAGGGCAGGCCGATCAGCGCGTCGCCGGGGCGGATCGCCTCGCCGGTGACGATCGCGTCGAGCCTGACGGTGCCGATGCACGTGGCGCAGAGGTCGAAGCCGTGCGGGCTCGGGTGGCCGCGGATCAGCTCGGGGACGACGGCCAGCTCGCCGCCGGGCACCTCGCAGCCCGCGGCCTGCGCGCCGGCCTTCAGCCCCTGGCCGATGCGCGCCAGCCGCGACGCGTCGACCTCCTCGACCGCGAGGTAGTCCACCAGCGCGATCGGCTCGGCCCCGACGCACACGACGTCGTTGACGTTCATGGCCACGCAGTCGATGCCGACGGTCTCCAGCCGGTCGGCCTGCTCGGCGACGACGAGCTTGGAGCCCACGCCGTCGGTGCCGATCGCGATGCCGAGGTCGTCGCTGACCTTGAGCACGGCGGCGTAGTGCCCGCCGCCGAGCACCGACCGCGAGGGGCGGCCCAGCTCGATCGACCGCAGCACGCCCACGAGGGCGCCGACGCCCTCGTCCGCCTTGTCGGTGTCGACGCCGGCCGCGGCGTACGCATCGCTCATCGGCGCGAAGTGTCCCAGAGCGCGGCGA
>JACRMD010000364.1 GCA_016215085.1 Solirubrobacterales bacterium
TCCGCTGGGACCGCGTCGGCCGCGTCGCCCTGCTGGTCGTCCTGCTGGGGGTCGTGGCGCTCTACGTCAAGCCGGCGGTCAGCTACGTCGAGACCAGGCACGAGAGCGCCCAGCGCGCCGCGCAGGTCGAGGAGCTCAAGCGCGAGAACCGCAAGCTGCGGGCGCGGCGCACCGCCCTGCAGGACCCGCGGACCCTGGAGCGCGAGGCGCGGCGCCTCGGGCTGGTGCGCCCGGGCGAGCGCGCCTACGTCGTGAAGGGCCTTCCCAAGGGTCGCTAGCCTGGGCGCCGTGCCCTTCGACACGGCGCTGATCCAGTGGCAGTCCGGGGAGCAGCGCCTCCGTGACGCGGGCCCGGCCGAGCGCCCGGCGCTCGAGCGCGTGACCCAGCGCATCGTCGCCGAGCTGCGCCGGCGCCTGGGCGGCTCGTTCACCGTCGACGAGCTCGTCGACCTCTACGAGCGCGGCACGGGCTGGACGCTGGACCTCGCCTACGACACCGCGCCCGGGGCGCCCTTCGCCTGGGACGAGCGGCTGGTGGCCGACGCCGCCTTCGCCCGTTACCTGCGCGAGGCCGTGGACTACGCGGGCGGCCGCCGGCTGGATCCGCGCCCGGCCGAGGACTGACTCAGCGGCCCGTCGGGGCCTGGCGCGTGAGGACCCGCATGCGGCCGATCTCCGCGAAGCCGAGCCGCCGGTAGAGCCCGACGGGCCAGTCGTCCTCCTCGGCCACGATGAAGACGAGCTCGGCGTCGCGGGCCGCGCGCGCCGCCGAGCAGACCACCGCGCGGCCGTAGCCGCGGCCGCGGTGCGACGCCAGGCAGACGACGTCCTCGATCTGGGCGACGGCGTCCTTGCGCCAGAGCTTCGCCCAGGCCACGACCTCGCCGCGGTCGCGGACGACGTGCAGCTGCTCGTCGACGCTGCGGCCCTCGGCGGCGTGGTGGGCGAGCATCTGCGCCCGCACCGCCTCGTCGCGCGCCCACGTGTTGCCGGGGTCGGTGCGCAGGTAGCGCTCCTGGGCGGGCAGGACGTCCTCGATCCCGGCGACCTCGACGGCCACCCGCGGCTCGGGCGGCTCGCCCTCCAGCGCCAGGAAGACGTGGACCGCCCGCGCGTAGCCGGGCACGTCGAGGCCCGTCGGCTCGGCGACGAGGATCCGCCGGTGCTCCATGCCCGCGCCGCCGAGCAGGCGGTCGGCGTGGCGGGCCACCTCGGCGCCGTCGGCGTCCGGGTCGGCCCAGAGGAAGTTCGCGTCGTGGACGCTCGGGATGTCCGGGTCCAGGAAGGCCCGGCCCCAGTCCGCCTCGACCACGCGGCCCTTGGCCGCGTGCATCGCGCGCTCGAGGCCGAGCGCGCGAGCGAAGCGGGGATCAGTCGTCGTCGGCGTCCTCGCCGGTGCGGCGGATGATGATCTGGTCGGGCTCGATGACGACCTCGATCTGGCGGTGGCCGGCCCAGTGCTCGGCGTACGTCGGATCGTCGGCGACGGCCGGGTCGAGCCACAGCCCGTAGCCCTCCTCGCCGTGGTCGAAGGTGCCCTCCAGCGGCTCGCCGGCCTTGCGCTTGCGCGTGCGCCCGCCGCGGCGGCCGCGGCGGCGTGGCTTGGGCGCCTCCTCGTCCTCCTCCTCGGGCGCCTCGGCCTCCTCCTCGGCGCGCTTGGCGGCCCCGGCCTCGAGCTCGGCGGCGATCAGCGCGTCGTCCTCGGCGCGCAGGTCGATCTCGTCGTCGAAGTCGACCGCGGCGCCCCCCTCGGGGGCCTCGCCGTCGGGCAGGAGGTCGTTCTCCCGCTTGAAGGACTCGATCTGCTGGACGGTCACCTCCAGCTGGTGGGCGATCCACGCGTCGGTGCGACCCTGGCGCACCCAGGTGCGGATCTGGTTGAGCTGGGGCTTGAGCGATCGTCTGGCCATCGAAGTGGCGCATGCTAGTCCAGGAGGGGCGCAGGACGTCGCCCGCCGGACGCGAACCATGGTCGGGTGATGGACCTTCGCACGGGTTTCCGGCGCAAGGTTGACGCCCCGTCGACGTTCCCGCTATTTCAGCGTTTCGGGCCTCTTGCCTTTGGGCATCGGCCCTGCGAGAGTGCCCCTCCGAGGCAGGGACGTTGGGAGGCGTCCAGCACCATGCTCGTCCTGACACGAAAGTCCAACCAGAGCATCATGATCGGCGACGACATCGAGGTGTCGGTGCTGTCGATCATGGGCGAGAAGGTCCGCATCGGCATCCAGGCCCCGCGGGACATCCCGGTCTTCCGCAAGGAGGTGTACCTGGAGATCCAGCAGGAGCGGAACGGCCATGCGCAGGCGGCCGTGCCGGCGGGCGGTGTCAGGGGCGAGGTGGACGAGGCGTTGCGCAAGCTGGCGACCTAGCGTCGCCGCGCGCTTCAGCCCATCACGATGTAGAGGGTCTCGAACATCGCCACCGTGACGAGCACGGCGGTGGCGATGAGGAGCAGCAGCAGCAGGAAGAAGCGCATCGACCCGCGCTTGTGCTGGCGCTCGAGGTGGCGCTGGCGCTGGCGCAGCTCGGCCTGCCGGCGCTGGGCCTGCGCACGCCGCTGCTCGGCCTCGAAGTCCTCGACGAAGGCCCGTTCCAGCTGCGCGAGGCTCTGCCGCATCCGCGTCGCCACGTCCAGGAGGCTACTGCCTGCAGGCCTTCCAGAGGCCCGTCCCGGCACGCCGCGCCTCGCGGGCCAGCCGCGCGAACGCGTCCGCGTGGCGCACGTTGGGCGGGATCGTCAGCGGCAGCGCGTACCCGCCGCGCACCAGCTCGGCGTTGACGAAGCGCGAGCCGGCGTAGACGTAGGCCAGCAGCCGGCCGTAGCGATCGCGCTCCTCGACGTCGAGCACGAGGCGTACGCGCCGGCCGCCGACCAGGCGCTCGTTCGCCGCCGAGGCGGCCTTGGCGTAGCACTGCACCGGCGTGCCCGGCTTGACCGACTCGGGCGTGTCGATGCCGATGTAGCGGACCCGCTCGGGCTTGGGGCCGCCCAGGTCCACGCGGATGGTGTCGCCGTCGACGACCTTGACGACCCGGCCCTCGAGCGCGCCGCCGGACGGCCTCGTCGTGGCGGTGAGGGTGCTCGCGTCGCAGCCCGCGCCGAGGAGGGCGAGGACGGCGGCGAGGGGGAGCAGCAGGCGCGGCACCCGTCCCATCCTGGGATGACCCCGGACGGGACGGGCGCGACGTTGCAGCCTGCTAAGCGACGGTGACGTCGCCGGAGAGGTACACGTCCTGGATCGCGTGCAGGAGCGCGATGCCCTCGTCCATCGGGCGCTGGAAGGCCTTGCGGCCCGAGATGAGGCCCATGCCGCCGGCGCGCTTGTTGACCACGGCGGTCTTGACGGCCTCGGCGAGGTCGCTCTCACCCGACGACGCGCCGCCGGAGTTGATGAGGCCGGCCCGGCCCATGTAGCAGTTGACGACCTGCCAGCGGGTGAGGTCGATCGGGTTGTCGGTGGTCAGCTTCTCGTAGACGAGCTTGTGGGTCTTGCCGTACGAGCCGTTGAGCTTGTTGACCGCCTGGTAGCCGCCGTTGTTCTCCGGCAGCTTCTGCTTGATGATGTCCGCCTCGATCGTGACGCCGAGGTGGTTGGCCTGGCCGGTCAGGTCGGCGGCCAGGTGGTAGTCGGTGCCCTCGATCTTGAAGTCCGAGTTGCGCAGGTAGCACCACAGGACGGTGAACATGCCGAGCCGGTGGGCCTCCTCGAAGGCGCGCGCCGTCTCGATGATCTGGCGGTGCGCCCCGTCGGAGCCGAAGTAGATCGTCGCGCCGACGCCGGCGGCGCCGAGCTCCCAGGCGCGCTGCACCGAGGAGAACATGATCTGGTCGAACTTGTTCGGGTACGTCAGCAGCTCGTTGTGGTTGAGCTTGACGATGAAGGGGAACTTGTGCGCCCACTTGCGGCTGATCGAGCCGAGCACGCCGAGCGTGGAGGCGAAGGCGTTGCAGCCGCCCTCGACGGCCAGCTGGACCAGGTTCTCGGGGTCGAAGTAGATCGGGTTGGGCGCGAAGCTGGCGGCGCCCGAGTGCTCGATGCCCTGGTCGACCGGGAGGATCGAGACGTAGCCCGTGCCGGACAGGCGGCCCGAGTTGTGCAGCCACTGGAGGTTGCGCAGGACGTTGGTCGGCCGGTCGGTGTCGACGAACACCCGGTCGATGAAGTCGGGGCCCGGGAGGTGCAGCTGCGCAGCCGGGACGGTCTCGCACTTGTGGTTCAGGAGGAGGTCGGCGTCGTCGCCGAGCAGCTCCTCGAGGCGCGAGGAGGAGAGCACGTCGGTCGTCATGCCAGCAGGGTACTCGCGTAGGGTCCGCCCCGTGGAGCACAACTTCACCGGGCCGAGCTACACGATCGGCATCGAGGAGGAGCTCATGATCGTCGACGGCTCGTCGTACGAGCTCGTCAACGCGATCGAATCGCTCCTCGAGGACGCCCCCGACGGCGACATCAAGCCCGAGCTCATGGAGTCGGTGCTCGAGATCGCCACCAAGCCGGCGCGCAACACCGCCGAGGCGGGCGCGCAGCTGCGGTCGCTGCGGCGTCAGGTCCGTGACACCGCGGGGGAGCGCGGGCTGACCATCGGCTCCGCCGGGACGCACCCCTACGCCATGTGGGAGGACCAGCGGATCGCCGCCCGCACCCGCTACCGCGAGCTGGTCTCGGCGCTGCGGTTCGTCGCCCGCCAGGAGCTGATCTTCGGCCTGCACGTCCACGTCGGCGTCGACGGCCCCGACAAGGCCATCCACGTGGCCGACGGCATGCGCGTCCACCTGCCCGTGCTGCTGGCCCTCAGCGCCAACTCGCCGTTCTGGCGCGGCGACATCACCGGCCTGGCCTCGACGCGCACCCCGATCTTCCGCGCGTTCCCGCGCGTCGGCGTGCCGCCCAGTTACGGCGACTGGGCCCGGTACGAGCGCGAGATCGAGTTCATGATCTCCAGCGGGGTCATGGAGGACTACACCTACCTGTGGTACGACGTCCGCCCGCACCCCAAGCTCGGCACGGTCGAGGTCCGCGTGTGCGACGCGCAGACGCGGGTGGAGCACACGCTCGGCCTCGCGGCGCTGGTCCAGGCGATGGTCAAGGAGCTCTGCGAGCACTTCGACGCCGGCCGGCGCCTGGGCTCCTACCCGTGGCAGATGCTCGACGAGAACCGCTGGCTGGCCGCCCGCCACGGGCTCGACGGCGAGCTGGTGGACCTGCCCTCCAACGAGCGCGTCGCCACCAAGGCGCTGGCCCGCCGGCTGGTCGACCGCCTGCGCGACCACGCCCAGGACCTCGGCTCGGCCGCGGAGCTCGACGGCATCGACGACCTGCTCAACCGCGGCAACGGCGCCGCGCGCCAGATCATCGTCTACGAGGCCAACCACGACCTGCGCGAGGTCATGGGGGAGATCGTCAAGGCGACCGAGGGCAACGCCGAGGACTAGCGGGCCCCCGGGCGGGATGGACCGTCTCGGTGGACCTGGCGCGACGTCAGCGATCAGCGGGCGGAGGGTCTGGCCACAGAGCCGCGCGCAGGCGCCGCAGCCCGGCTTCCAGGGCGTCCAGCTCGTCGTCCCCCATGAGCGCCGCCCAGGCCTTGCGCATCTCGGCGATGACGTCGCGGGCCGTGCGCTCGGCGGCGTGGGCGCGCTCGGTGGGCACGACGAGCTTCGCGCGGCCGTCTGCGGGGTCCGGTTCGCGGCGGACGTAGCCGAGGCGCTCCAGCTCGTCGACGGCGTGGACGACGGTGGCCTTGGTCAGCCAGGCACGCTCCGCGAGCTCGGTCACCCGCGTCCCGTGCGGCGCGATGTGCTGGGCGACGGCCAGCAATGCCGGCCGAAGGTCCGCGAAGCCGCGGCGGGCCATCTCGTCGGCGACGATCTCCTGCCCGGCGAGGGTCGGATCGCGCAGGAGGTTGCCGAAGTTGTCGGTCCCGCTCGGCGGTCGGCGCGGGACGAAGCGCGGGTCCGGGGATTGACTTTCGTTCGACGCTCGAACCATAATCGTTCGACCATCTAACGATAGCGGGCGAAAGGACGAAACGATGAGCGCGACCACGCAACTCGCCGCCGGAACCTGGATCCACAACCCCGCGACCGGCGAGGTCGCGCGCGTGAACGTCGGCCCCGCCGAGTCGGACGGGCGGCGCTTCGAGGCGGACCTGTGGCTGCAACCGGGCGCCGCGGTCGTGGGCGCCCACGTGCACACCCGTTTCATCGAGCGCTTCGAGGTGGTCGGTGGCGAGGTGGGTCTGCTGCTGGGCGACGAGACGCGCCACGCGGGCGCCGGCGACCCGGCGATCACCGTGCCGGTCGGCACGGTGCACGACTGGTGGAACGCGGGCGCCGGCATCGCTCACGTGCGCTTCACCGTCGAGGCCGCGCCGAACGCCCCCGGGCGCCCCGCGACGAGGTTCACGGAGAGCATCGAGGTGCTGTTCTCGCTGGGGGCGCTCGGCCACGTCAACGCCAAGGGGCTTCCGGACCCCCTGTGGCTGGCGGCGATCGCCCGCGAGTACCGCGACGTCGTGCACTTCGTCCGGCCGCCCGCGGTCGTCCAGGCGGCGCTGTTCGGCCCGCTCTCGGCGCTCGCACGCCGCACCGGACGCGATCCGCGCCGACCCGACCTCCACGGTCCCGCCGCGCCGTGCGTCATCGCCGATCCGGGCGAGGACGGGCTCGCGGAGCTGCTCGCACGACCGGTCGACGCGCGCGCTGCTCACGGTCACTGACCGGAGCCGACCTCGCCGGCGAGGACGTCGCTCGGTCGCCGATCCGCGAGGGGCCGCCGCCGGCCCGCCCGCCGGCCGCGCACGGGGTGGCCCTAGGCGGCCATCCGCCGCGAGATCGGCTTCGCGGCGCCGGTGCTGCGCCGCTCGGCCTCCGCGAAGGCGCGCCGGCAGATCTGCTGGCGCACCGAGAAGATCAGCTCCTCGATGGTCCGCCCGGTCTCCTCGGGGAGGTCCTCGAAGACCATCGCGGCGCCGCGCGGGGTGCCGCGGACGACGCGGGCGGTGCACGTCGGCGGCTCGATGCCGGGGATGTGGAGCGTCAGGCGGAAGCGGTCGCCGGCGCCGGCGTCGAGGCCGCTGAGGAAGGTGCCGCCGGCGCTGATGTCGCCGGCCTGCAGGCGGGTCACGCGCAGGGCGGCGTCGCCGTCGGTGTCGGCGGGCGCGACGTCGACCTCGAAGTTCGCGGTCAGGCGCGGGCTGAGCCGCCACTCGCGCACGCCGATGTGGTCGGTGACGAAGAAGCGCAGCGTTCCGTCCACCGGGCCGCCGTCGATCATCCCGGCGAGCATGATCGGATGGCGCTCGGTCTCGAAGCCGAGCGAGGCGGGGCCGGGCAGCTGGAGGTCGCCGAGGCTGCGCCGGTCCTCCGGCTCGAGCACGGCCTCGTCACCGCCCACCGCGACGACGCGGCACCGAGTGTGCCCTTCTCCCGCGCTGAGCGACACCACCTGGAAGTCCCGCAGGCGACGCACGTCCCGGTCATCGGCACGCGGGTGCTCGGCTGTAGCGCGCGGGTCCGTAGAATCGGACGCATCGATGGCCGGGACGCCTGACCTGTTCGTGGTCTGCAAGAAGTGCGGGTCGGAGGTGAGCCCGTACATCACCGAGTGCCCGTACTGCGGCACGCGGTTGCGCAAGCGTGCGCCCAAGATCGACCGCAAGCAGGGCGAGGCCCAGCCGAAGGCCGCGCGGCGCATGCCGCGGCCCTCGCTGACGCCGCTGCGGCGCGACGAGATCCCGGGCATCCGGGCCGATCCGTTCGGCCGGCCGACGATGACCATCGCGCTCGTCGCGCTCTCCCTGTTCGGCTTCCTGGCGCTGGCGTTCGTCGACCGCGGCGACGTCGTGCTGCGGGCGCTGACGGGCGACGAGGCCTGGCGGTACGCCACCTCGGCCTTCGCCTACTCGAACCCCTGGTACGAGATGGCCTGCCTGATCGGGATCGGGGTCTTCGGCTGGCGGCTGGAGCTCCGCCACGGCTGGCTGCTGGTCCTCGCGCTCTTCCTGGCCTGCGGGGTCGGCGGCAACGCGATCGCCGCCGCGGTCGAGGACACGCCGTTCCTGCTCGGCGCGCCGGGCGCCGCGATCGGCATGCTCGCCGCCTGGGCCGTCCCCGACGTCCGCCGCGCCCGCCGCGGCGAGGAGCACGACGGCGACCTGCTCGGCACGCTGGTGATCGCGCTGGTCATCGCGCTGATGCCGGCGGCGACGCCGGAGGCCAGCGCCGTCGCGACGCTGGCCGGCCTGGTCATCGGCGGGCTGACCGGCCTGATGCTCCTGCGCACGCAGGCCGCGCGCGTCTAGAGCACGCGGATCGTCCCCGCCGGCCCGTCGGCCAGGCGGCCGACCACCGCGCCCGGCATGGCCGCGCCGTCCGGGACCGCGGCCAGCAGGCCGCCCGAGGTCATCGCGTCGCAGCACAGCCAGCGGCGCTCCTCGGGCACCGCGTCGCCGAAGCTCGTGAAGGTCTCCGCGTGCTCGCGGTTGCGGCGCGTGCCGCCCGCCAGGGCATCGCCGCCGCGCAGCAGGTCGAGCACGCCGTCGATCGCCGGGACCGCGGCGGCGTCGACCTCGGCGGCGCAGCCGCTGGCCAGCGCGAGCTCGCCGAGGTGGCCGAGCAGCCCGAAGCCGGTCACGTCGGTGAGGGCGTGCGCGCCGGCCGCCCGCGCCGCCGCGGCGGCCTCGGCGTTGAGCGTCGTCATGACCTCGACGGCGGCGGCGACGAGCCCGGGCGGCGCGAGGCCGCGCTTGGCCGCGGTCGAGACCACGCCCGCGCCCAGCGGCTTGGTCAGCACGAGCGCGTCCCCGGGCCGGCCGCCGGCGTTCGTGAGCACCGCGCCCGGGTGAACGGTGCCGATGACGGCCAGGCCGTACTTCGGCTCGGGGTCGTCGATCGAGTGGCCGCCGACGATCGACGTGCCCGCGGCGGCGCACGCGTCGTGGCCGCCGCGCAGCACCTCGGCCAGCACGTCGCCGCCCAGCGTCTCGAGCGGGAACGCGACGAGGTTGAGCGCGCTGACCGGCGTGCCGCCCATCGCGTAGACGTCGCTGAGCGCGTTGGTGGCGGCGATGCGGCCGAAGTCGTAGGGGTCGTCGACGATCGGCGTGAAGAAGTCGACGGTCTGCACGATCGCGAGGTCGTCGGTGAGCCGCACGACCGCGGCGTCGTCGGACGTGGCGCTGCCGACGAGGACGCGCGGGTCCGCCGGCGCGGGCAGCGCGGCGACCAGCGGGCGCAGCGCGGCGGGCGGCAGCTTGCAGCCGCACCCGGCGCCGTGGGAGAGGGAGGTGAGCGTGACGGCCACGACCACATCCTGCCCGCTGCAAGCACCCGCCCACCAGACCGCACCCCACCGCTATCGTGCGGCTCCAGTGCCGGAGCGCCGCTTCACCGCCGAAGAGGTCGACCGGGCCGTCGCCGCGCTGGCGGACGACCCCGACCGCTTCGCCCACGCGCAGGAGATCGTCCAGCACGCCGCGCCCGGCTTGCAGCGGGTCCTCAACGAGGCGCTGCACGCCGGCGGCTGGTTCGGCGAGGCGCACGAGTCGCAGATCACCGGCGCCGTCGGCGCCGAGGACCCCGTCGCGGCCGTGCGCACGCTGGTCGCGGAGGAGACCCGGCTGGGGATGCTCGTGGGCGTCGCCGTCGGCATCGAGTTGCTGTCAGAGCTGAACAAGGAGGCATAGGTGCAGATCCGCTGGCTGGGACACGCCGCGTTCGCGCTGGAGCACGAGGGCAGGACGGTCCTCATCGACCCGTTCCTCACCGGCAACCCGAAGGCCGCGGCGACGGCCGACGAGGTGCAGGCCGACGCGATCTTCCTCACCCACGGGCACGCCGACCACATCGGCGACACCGTGGCCATCGCCAAGCGCACGGGTGCGCCGGTCGTCGCGATCGTCGAGCTCGCGGGCGAGATCGGCGAGGAGGGCGTCGACGTCATCGACCCCAACATCGGCGGCACCATCGAGCTCGACTTCGCGTCGGTGCGCCTCACGCCCGCCTGGCACACGTCGACCACCCCGAAGGGCACGGTCAACACGCCGGCCGGCCTGGTCATCGAGATGGGCGACAAGCGCATCTACCACCTCGGCGACACCGCGCTGTTCAGCGACCTGGCGCTGCCGTCCAAGCGCGGCCATATCGACCTGGCGCTGATGTGCATCGGCGGCCACTACACGATGGACCGCTTCGACGGCGTCGTGGCCGCCGAGCTGGTCAAGGCCGACCAGGTCATCCCCTGCCACTACGGGACGTTCCCGCCGATCGAGACCGACGCGCAGGCGTTCAAGGCCGACGTGCAGAACGCCGGGTACGCGGAGGTCATCGTGCTCGACCCGGGCGGGACGCACGAGCTGTGACCACCGCCGTCGTCCTCATCGAGGCCGAGCGCGACGCCCTGACCACGCTCGGCGGCGCCCTCGCCGACCTCGACGGCGTGGCCGAGGCGTACTCCGTCACCGGCGAGTGGGACTTCGTGGCGATCGTGCGCGTGCCGCGGCACGAGCAGCTGGCCGACATCATCACCGGCAAGCTCGTCCAGCTTCCCGGCGTCACCCGCACCCAGACCATGGTCGCCTTCGAGGTCTTCTCCAAGCACGACCTCGAGGCCATGTTCGACGTGGGGCCGCGGTGAGGCGCGTCGCGGTGCTGCTGGCCGCCGGCTGCCTCGCGCTCGCGGGGTGCGGCGGCGACGACGAGGAGCTCTCGGCGACGGTCACGACGTCGGCGCCGGAGGCGGCGACCA
>JACRMD010000365.1 GCA_016215085.1 Solirubrobacterales bacterium
ACGTCGTAGGGCGTGCGCGAGTCCAGCGGCACCATGTCGAGGATCTCCTCGGGGTCCCCGCCGGCGGGCCGCGGCGCGCGCCGCTCCCACGGCGGCGACGCCTGCGGCGGCAGCGTCGCGGCGATGCGACGCACGATCTCCAGCGCGTGGTCGTCGTCCTCGGCGAGGTGGTCGACGACGCCCGAGACGTGGGCGTGGACCTCGCCGCCGCCGAGCTCCTCGGCGGTGACGACCTCGCCCGTGGCGGCCTTCACCAGCGGCGGGCCGCCGAGGAAGATCGTGCCCTGGTTGCGCACGATGACCGTCTCGTCGCTCATCGCCGGGACGTAGGCGCCGCCGGCGGTGCACGACCCCATGACGCAGGCCACCTGCGGGATCGACAGCTTCGACATCGTGGCCTGGTTGAAGAAGATCCGGCCGAAGTGCTCGCGGTCGGGGAAGACCTCGTCCTGCATCGGCAGGAAGGCGCCGCCCGAGTCCACGAGGTACACGCAGGGGAGCCGGTTGTGCAGGGCCACCTCCTGCGCGCGCAGGTGCTTCTTGACCGTCATGGGGTAGTAGGTCCCGCCCTTGACGGTCGCGTCGTTGGCGACGACGACCACCTGCCGGCCGTGCACCGTGCCGACGCCGGTGACGATGCCCGCGCCGGGCGCGTCGCCGTCGTACAGGCCCTCGGCGGCCAAGGGCGAGAGCTCGAGGAACGGCGTGCCGGGGTCGCACAGCCGCTCGACGCGCTCGCGCGCCAGCAGCTTGCCGCGCGAGTGGTGGCGCTCGACCGCCGTCGGCCCGCCGCCGAGGCGCACGCGCTCCAGCCGGGCCTCGAGGTCGGCGAGCAGCTCGAGGTGGCCCTCGCGGTGGCTCATGCCGGCGTCACCGCCACCAGCGGCTGGCGGCGCTCGACGCGGTCGCCCTCCCGCAGGTCCAGGCCGTCGACCGTGCCGGCGTGCGGCGCGGTGATCGACAGCTCCATCTTCATCGACTCAAGCACGATGAGCACGTCGCCCTCCTCCACGGCGTCGCCGTTGCCGACGCGCACCTGCAGCACGGTCCCCGGCATCGGGGCCTCCAGCGAGCCGGTCAGCCGCGCCTCGCCCGCGCGCGCCCGGCGCTCGGTGCGCAGCTCGAGGTGGTGGCCGTCGCGCGCGATCCAGACGTCCTCCTCGGTGACCGCGACGACGTACCGCCGCTCGACGCCGTCGAGGGTCACCCGCGCGGCGCCCGTGTCGTCGACGCGCAGCGCCGCCGTCCACGAGCGCTCGCCGACGGTCACCCGGCCGTCCTGCACGCGCGCCTGGCCGTGGTCGACCAGGCGGCGGCGCCACGGGCCGGGCGGCGCCGCGGTGCCCGCGGCGGCGACCATCGCGGCGGGGAGCAGGTCCTCGGGCGGCGCGGCGGCGAGGTCGCCGAGCACGCGCTCGAGCAGGCCGGTGTCCTGCTCGCCGGCGCGGACGTCGTCTCGCGCGAGGAGCGCGCGGGTGAACGCGGCGTTGGTGGTCACGCCCGCGAGGTCGAAGGTGGCCAGCGCGCGGTCCAGCCGCCGCAGGGCGGTCGCGCGGTCGGGCCCGTGGGCGATGACCTTCGCGAGCATCGGGTCGTAGCTCGTGCCGACCTCGCTGCCGGCGCGCACGCCGGAGTCGACGCGCACGCCCTCGGACGCCGGCTCGCGGTAGACGCGCACCGTGCCGGTCGAGGGCAGGAAGCCGGCGCCCGGGTCCTCGGCGTACAGCCGCGCCTCGACGGCGTGGCCGCGCGGCACCAGCTCGTCCTGGCGCAGCGCCAGCGGCTCGCCGGCCGCGACCCGGAGCTGGTGCTCGACGAGGTCGACCCCGTAGACCAGCTCGGTCACCGGGTGCTCGACCTGCAGCCGGGTGTTCATCTCCAGGAAGTAGAACTGCAACGCGTCCTCGGTGACGATGAACTCGACCGTGCCCGCACCCTCGTAGCCGCACGTCTCGGCCAGGGCGACGGCCGCCTCGCCCATCTGGGCGCGCATCTCGGGGTCGACGACCGGCGAGGGCGCCTCCTCGCCGACCTTCTGGTGGCGGCGCTGCAGCGAGCACTCGCGCTCGCCGAGGTGCACGCAGCGGCCGTGGCGGTCGGCGAGCACCTGGGCCTCGATGTGGCGCGGGCGCTCGAGGTAGCGCTCGACGAGCACGCGGTCGTCGCCGAAGGCGGCCTTCGCCTCGCGCTTGGCCGCCTCCGTGGCGGCCTCCAGCTCGTCGGCCGCGCGCACGACGCGCATGCCCTTGCCGCCCCCGCCGGCCACCGCCTTGACGACGACCGGAAAGCCGCCGTCGTCACCGGACGGCACGACCGGGACGCCGGCCTTCGCGGCGGCCGCCTTCGCGGCGCCCTTGTCGCCCATGAGCTCGATCGCCGCCGGCGGCGGGCCGATCCACGTCAGCCCCGCCTCGACCACCGCGCGGGCGAAGGCCGCGTTCTCGCTGAGGAAGCCGTAGCCGGGGTGCACGGAGCGGGCGCCCGCGGCGCGGGCGGCGCGCAGCAGCTCCTCGGCGTCGAGGTACGAGGCGACCGGGACGACGACGTCCATCGCGTCGGGGTGCGCCGCGCCGCGGTCGGCCTCGGTGACCACGCCGACCGTGGACAGGCCGAGCGCGTGCGCGGTGCGCGCGACGCGGATCGCGATCTCGCCGCGGTTGGCGACGAGGACCGGGCTCAGCTCACGCATGCCAGTCGACCGGCCCGGCGACGAGCGTGTGGGAGCCGAGCGGGCGGCCGAGGACGTCGCGCACCGCGGCGGCCGCGTCGAGCAGCCGCTCGAGGTCGATGCCCGTCTCGACGCCCATCTCGTGCAGCATCGACACGAGGTCCTCGGTGGCGATGTTGCCGGTGGCGCCCTTGGGCACCGGGCAGCCGCCGAGCTCGCCGAAGCTCGACTCGAAGCTCTCGCAGCCGGCCTGCAGCGCGGCGAGCACGTTGGCCAGGCCCTGGCCGCGCGTGTTGTGGAAGTGCGCGGTGAGCTCGACGCCCGGCAGCGCCTCGCGCGCGGCCGCGAAGAACTCGCCGACCTGCAGCGGGTTGGCCATGCCGGTGGTGTCGCCGAAGCCGATCTCCTCGGCGCCCGCGGCGGCCAGCCGCTGCGCGATCGCGAAGACGCGCTCGGGCGGCACGTGGCCCTCGTAGGGGCAGCCGAAGCTGACGCTGATGACGCCCTCGGCGCGCAGCCCCTCCTCGCGGGCGCGGCCGATGACGCGCTCCAGGCCCGTCAGCGACTCCTCGACCGAGCGGTTGACGTTGGCCCTGTTGTGCGACTCGCTCGCGCTCAAGAAGCAGTTGACCTCCTGGAAGCGGTCGCGCCGGCGCAGCGCGTTCTCCAGCCCCTTCTCGTTGGGGATGAGGACGGTGACCGCGACGTCCTCGGGCACGTCCATCCGGTCGAGCACCTCGGCGCCGTCGGCCAGCTGCGGGATGACGTCGGGCCGCACGAACGACGTGACCTCCAGCCGCCGCAGGCCGGTGCGCGCGAGCAGGTCGACCAGGCGCACCTTGTCGTCGGTGGCGATGACCTCGGGCTCGTTCTGGAAGCCGTCGCGCGGGCCGACCTCGCGGATGCTGACGCGCCGCGGGAGCATGGCTACGCGCCCAGGGCGCGGGCGATCACCATCTGCTGGACCTCGTCGGTGCCCTCGCCGATGGTGAGGATCTTCGCGTCGCGGTAGAACCGGCAGACGGGGTACTCCTCGATGTAGCCGTAGCCGCCGTGGATCTGCACCGCCTCCTCGGTGGCGCGCACCGCCAGCCGGCCGGTCTTCAGCTTCGCCTGCGCGGCGGTGAGCGTGAAGTTGCGGCCCTGGTCCTTCAGCCACGCCGCCTTGTAGGTCAGCAGGCGGGCGGCCTCGATCTCGGTCGCCAGGTCGGCGAGCTTGGCCTGGATGGCCTGGAACTTGCTGATCGGCTTGCCGAAGGCGCGGCGCTCCTTGGCGTAGGCCAGCGCCTCGTCCAGCGCGCCCTGCGCCAGGCCGACGCCCATCGCCGCCACGCCGATGCGGCCGATGTCGAGGATGTGCAGGAACTGCTTGAAGCCGGCGCCGCGCGGGCCGAGCAGGTTCTCCTCGGGCACGCGGCAGTCGGTGAAGGTCAGCGGCCGCGTGTCCGACGCGTTCCACCCCATCTTGCGGTACGGCTCGCCCTGCTCGTAGCCCGGGGTGCCGTTCTCGACGATGATGTTGGAGATCTCGCCGTCGCCGGTGAGGGCGGTGACGGCGACGTGGCCCGAGATGTCGGTGCCGGCGTTGGTGATGAACTGCTTGGCGCCGTCGAGGACCCACGAGCCGTCCTCCTGGCGCGCGCGGGTCTTCGTGTTGCCGGCGTCGCTGCCCGCCTCGGGCTCGGTGAGGCCGAAGGCGCCGAGCTTGCGGCCCGCGGTGAGGTCGGGCAGGTACTTCGCCTTCTGCTCCTCGGAGCCGAACAGGTAGATCGGCTGCGTGCCGAGCGAGGTGTGCGCGCACATCGTGATGGCGACGCTCGAGTCCACCCGCGTCAGCTCCTCGACCGCGATGGCGTACTGCAGCGAGCTGCCGCCGGCGCCGCCGACCTCCTCGGGGAACGGGATGCCCATCCACCCGAGCTCGCCCATCTTGCGGACGATCTCGTAGGGGAACGACTTGGTGCGGTCGAGCTCCTCGGCGGCGGGCGCCACCTCGTTGACCGCGAAGTCGCGCACGGTGCGCTGGAGCTCGCGGGTGTCGACGTCGAGATCGAAGAGCATGGGCGGCACGATACCGAATGACCGTTCGAAGTTCGAACCGCCATTCGGTACGCTGCGGGACGTGGCGACCCGACCCACGCGACCGGCCCTGCGCGAGCGCTACGACCGCCGCCGCCAGGGCGTGGTCGTCGAGGCCGCGCGCGTGTTCGCCGCCCGCGGGTACGACCAGACGACCATGCAGCAGCTCGCCGACGAGCTCGGCATCGCCGCCGGCGGCCTGTACCACTACTTCGGCGGCAAGGAGCAGCTGCTCATCGCGATCTGCGACGAGCTCATGGACCCGCTGCTGGACCGCGCCCAGGAGCTGCTGGAGCAGGACGCGCCGCCCGAGGCGCAGCTGCGCGCGCTCGTGCGGCTGTGGGTCGCCCACGTCGTCGCGCACCGCGACCACATGCTCGTCTTCCAGCAGGAGCGCCACGTCATCGAGCACGGCGACCAGTGGCGCGGCGTGCGCGACAGCCGCAAGCGCTTCGAGCGGCTGGTCGAGGGGCTGCTGGACCGCCTCGACGGCGAGCCGGGCATCGACCGCCGGCTGGCGCTCTCGGCGCTGCTGGGCATGGTCAACCACACCGCGCAGTGGTACCGGCCGCGCGGGCGCCTCTCGCCCGAGCAGATCGCCGACGGCTACACGGACCTGCTGCTCGGGCGCTGATGCACCGCGGGCGCATCCTGGCGACGGTCACCGCCGCGCAGGTGCTCTCCGTCGCGTCGGCCACGGTCGTGGCCGTCGCCCTGCCGTCGCTGGCGCGCGACCTCGGCGCCGACGGCGCGCAGCAGCAGTGGGTCGTCGACGCCTTCGTGCTGGTGTTCGCGTCGCTGCTGGTCGCCGGCGGCGTCCTCGGCGACCGCTACGGCCGGCGCACCGCGCTGCTCGCCGGGCTGGCGGTCTTCGCCCTCGGCTCCGCGTGGTGCCTGGTGGCGCCGTCGGTCGGCTGGCTGCTGGCCGGGCGCGTCGTGATGGCGTTCGGGCCGCCGCTGGTGCTCCCGGCCTCGCTGGCCATCGTGTCCACGACGTTCACGGACCCGGGCGCGCGCGCCCGCGCCGTCGGGATCTGGGGTGCGGGCTCGGGGCTGGGGCTCACGCTCGGCCCGCTCCTCGGCGGCGCGGTGGTCGAGGTGCTCGGCTGGCGCTGGGTCTTCGGCGTCAACGTGCCGCTGTGCGCGCTGCTCGCGCTCGCGGCCGTGCGCAACGTGCCGCGCGACCGGCCCGTCGCGGCCGAGCACCCGTTCGACGGCCTGGCCGCCGGGCTGCTCACCGCGGCCGTCGCGCTGCTCGTGTTCGGGCTGATCGAGGGCCGCGAGCTCGGCTGGGGCTCGGCCCCCGTGCTCGGGGCGTTCGCCGCCGCGGCGCTACTGACGGCCGTCTTCGTGCGCCACGAGCGGCGCCACCCGGCGCCGCTGGTCGACCTCGCGCTGCTCGGCCACCGGCCGTTCCTCGCGGCGAACCTCGGAGGCGCGACCTTCTACGGCGCGGTCACCGGCCTCGCGGTCTACCTCTCGGTGTTCTTCCAGCAGGTGCAGGGCCGCTCGGCGCTGGAGGCCGGGCTGTGCCTGCTGCCCCAGGGAGCGTGCACCGCGCTCTTCGCGCCGGTCGCCGGGCGGCTGACCGCGCGCTTAGGCCCGCGGCCGCCGATCGTCGCCGGCATGGCCATCGGCACCGTCGTGATCCTCGCGCTGCTGCAGCTCGAGCCGGCCACGCCGATCGGCGACGTCTGGTGGGCGTTCGCGCTGCTGGGCGCCGGGATCGGCATCGCGCTGCCGCCGATGACCGTCACGGCGGTGTCGGCCACGAGCGCCGATCGCGCGGGCATGGCCTCGGCGATCCACAACGCCAGCCGCCAGCTCGGGCAGACCTTCGGCGTGGCGGTGCTCGGCACGATCGTGCTGGCGGGCGCGGGCGACGCCGCGCGCCACCACCCGCTCACCGGCGCGGCGGCCGACGCGTGGGTCGAGGGCCTGCACGCCGCGCTGCTGGTGGCGGCGGGCGCGCTGGCGGTCGCCGGCGTCGTCGTCGCCGTGCTGGTGCGCGGCGCCGGGCGCCCGGCCTGAAGTTCGTCAGACCTTCCGGAAGTTCGTCGAATCGCCACACGTTGGTGCACCAGGGCGCGGTGTCCGCCGCGCCCACCCGATCCAGCTTCCTCAGGAGGACCATTGCGGCCCTTGCGCCTGGCGGCGGCCGTCGCCGCCGTGACCTGCCTTGCCGCGCCCACGGTGGCGTCGGCGTCCTCGACCGTGTCGTTCAGCGGTCGCACGCTCACCATCACCGGCACGGCCGGCGCCGACAAGCCGCAGGTGGGCTACCGCGACTACGGCGGCAGCCAGGGCTTCACCGTCTACGACGGCACCGGGATCACCGCCGGTGGGGGCTGCGCGTCGTCCGGCACCAACGAGGTGACCTGCGCCGGCGCCAAGCCGACCGCCGGCAACCTCGCGTTCGCCAGCGTCACGCTCGGGGGCGGCAACGACGAGTACTCCAACTACGCCGACGGCATCGCCGACACCGTCGACGGCGGCGACGGGGCCGACAAGCTCAACGGCCGCGTGGCCGGCGACAGCGTGGTGCCGGCCACCGACCACATCACCGGCGGGGCGGGCAACGACGAGCTGTCGGCCGGCAGCGGCGACGGCACGACCTGCGACGGGGGCAGCGGCGACGACTACATCCGCTGCTTCTACGTCACCAACGGCGTCACGGTCACCGGCGGCCCCGGCCGCGACGACATCGGCGGCGGCGACGGCCCCGACACGCTCGGCGGCGACGGCGGCAACGACAAGATCTCGGGCGGGGGCGGCGGCGACGCCATCCACGGCGGCGACGGCGACGACGAGCTGACCGGCGACTACGGCGAGGACAAGGCCGGCGCCGACGACGTCCACGGCGACGCGGGCACCGACACCTTCGTCGAGGACCGCAACTGGGACCGCAGGCAGTTCTGGTCGCTGGACGACGTCGCCAACGACGGCGCCGACTTCTCCGACGCGGGCGCGGCGGACGAGGGCGACAACGTCCACTCCGACGTGGAGAACGTCACCGGCGGCTACGACGACGACACGATCGTCGGCTCAGACGGCCCGAACAAGCTGAGCGGCGGCTCGCTCGGCGACGCACGCTGCTCGGGGGCGCCGGCAACGACCAGATGGTGGGCCAGAGCGGCAACGACCTCGTCGACGCCGGCTCGGGCATCGACACCGTCTCGGCCGGGAGCGGCAACGACGTCGTGCGCACCGCCGACGGCGAAGCCGACCAGGTCGGCTGCGGCGTCGGCGCCGACATCGCCGAGGTCGACGGGCTCGACACCGTCAACACCAAGGACGACGGCGACAACTGCGAGACCGTGAAGGTCACCGCGGTCGCGGCGCCGGGCGGCGGCGGGACCGGCACGGGCACCGTCGGCGCGGTGCCCGGCGGCAGCGCCCAGCTGCCGACCGGCAACCCCAACGCGTCGGTGGTCGCGCTGATCCTCGGCTCCTCCGGATCGGTCAAGCCCAACGGCCTGGCGGCGTTCGCGGCGACGGTCCCCGGCCCCGGCAAGGTCGCCGCGACGGTGACCGCCGTGACGGGCCGCAGGGCGGCGGCGGCGAAGGCGGTCGTGCTCGGCAAGGCGACCAAGTCCTTCAGCAAGGCCGGCAAGGTGAAGCTGTCGGTCCGCCTCAAGGGCAAGGCGGCCCGCAGGCTCCTCAAGAAGAAGAAGTTCAAGGTGGTCCTCACCACGCGCTTCACGCCCGTGGGCGGCACGGCCCAGAAGGCCGTCAAGCGCGCGGTGACGCTCAAGCGGAGGTAGGCGGCGCGCGCGCCGGGGTCGCTCCTTCCCCGGCGCGCGTCAGCGCGCCGCGAGCACGGCGTCCAGCGCGGCGCTGCGGGCGTCCTGCGGCCACACGAGGACGAACGGCAGCGTGACCGGCGGGTCCACCGGGACGAGCACCGTGCCCTCGAGCTCGGGCGGGAAGCCGCTGCGCGCGTAGAGCAGGACGCCGAGGCCCTCGCGCACCGCCTGCACGCCGAGGTCGGGGTACGGGTCCGGTCGCGTCCGCGGCTCGAAGCCGGCGGCGCGGCAGGCGGCGACGACGGCCGCGGTGTAGCCCGGGCTGTCGGGGCCGCCGGCGACCAGCAGCGTCTCGCCGGCGAGGTCGGCGACGGAGACGGCGTGCCGCGCCGCCAGCGGGTGGTCGGCGCGCGCGTGCAGGACCGCGGGCTCCTCGCGCACGACGGCCGACGCCAGGCCCTCGAGGGGCGGCGGGCAGAACAGCAGCGCGAGGTCGAGCCGGCCCTGGCGCACGTCGCGCGCCAGCGCGCCGGTCGTGTCCTCGCGCGTGCGGACCATGACGCCCGGCGCCGCGGCGGCCCAGGCGGCGAGCAGGTCCGGCGCCAGGCCGTAGCGGGCGGTGGGCGTGATGCCGGCGCGCAGCAGCCCGGCCGGCGCCTTCTCCACCGCGCGGACCTGCGCGACGACCTCGTCGGCGTGGGCCAGCAGCTCGCGCCCGAGCTCGAGCAGCCGCGCGCCGGCGGGCGTGAGCGCGACGGTCCGCGGCGTGCGGTCCAGCAGCCGCACGTCGAGCTGCTGCTCGAGCTGGCGGATCGCGGCGCTCAGCGGCGGCTGGGCCATGTGGAGCCGCTCGGCGGCGCGCGTGAAGTTGCGCTCCTCCGCGACGGCGACGAAGTAGCGGATGAGGCGCAGCTCCGGGGTCATCCGCGGCCGATCCTACGCGGCGCGTATGGCGGCACACCCGACCGGTCTTGGACGCGGCGGCCGGACCCCGGCACCCTCGGGGCCATGTCCAAGACCATCACCCGCATCGAGCTCCAGCAGGCGATCGAGGCCGGCACGGCCGTCGTCGTCGAGACGCTCGGGCCCATGTACTACGCCTCGGGCCACCTGCCCGGCGCCGTCAACATCCCGCACACCGAGGTGGCGGAGCTCGCCCCGTCGCTGCTGCCCGACAAGGACGCGGCGATCGTGACCTACTGCTCCAACGAGCAGTGCCGCAACTCGGAGATCGCCCGCGCCCAGCTCACCGCCATGGGCTACACGAACGTGCGCAAGTACGCCGAGGGCAAGCAGGACTGGGAGGCCGCCGGGCTCCCGCTCGAGGTCCCCGCGACGGCGTGAGGACCGCTCCCCGACACCGGCCGGCGGGAACCTGCGAACGTCGGCCGGTGTATGGGGGACATGCGGACGCCCATCGCCCTCCCGGCCGCCGCCGCCGCGCTCGTCCTCGCCCTCGCCGCGCCGGCCGCCGCCAAGCAGCTCGAGAGCCTGGAGGTGTGCGGGCCCACGACCTGCATCGACCGCACCGCGGACGCGGGCGACGACCCGCACCGGCTGATGGACGCGGGCGCGCCCTACGACGGCGCCGTGCGCGCGGCGCCGTTCGTGCAGCTGCGGATCGGGATCGGCGACGGCAGCGGCGAGGTCTTCGGCCACACGACGCTGCGCTTCGTCCCCGACGCCGGGCTGCTGCTGGCCGAGGACGGCACGTGGCTGCAGCCGCCGCCCGACGTCGCCGCGCTGCTGCGGCGGCTGTCCGGCGGGGTCGACCGCTTCCCGGCCGCGCGCCTGCCCGGCACGACACCGGTGCGCGCCACGCCGCCGCCCGCCGCC
>JACRMD010000366.1 GCA_016215085.1 Solirubrobacterales bacterium
ATCGCGCGCCGCTCGCGGGCCCACGCCTTCGCCCGCGAGGAGCGCCGGATCGGCGGCCCCGCGCGCCCGTTCGTGCACGCGCCGCCGCTGATCGCGCGCGACACCCGCCAGGTGGCCGCCCGCCCCGCGCCGCCCGCGCGCGAGGCCCGGCTGCCCGTGCCGCGCGCCGCCGCCTGACCCCGGAGCCTAAACCCACAAATCCTGTCGGTAAAGTCGGTATTGTGCCGCGGCATGTCCGTGACCGACCAGCACGTCCGCAACGCCGCGGCCTGCGCGGCCTCCTTCGACAAGGGCGGCCTGCCGCTGCCGCCCGCCAACGGCGCGGCCGTGCTCGCTTGCATGGACGCCCGCCTGCGCGAGGTCATCTGAGTGCGCGTCGACGTCCACCAGCACGTCTGGACCGCGCCGCTCGTGGAGGCGCTGCGCCGGCGGTCGCGCCCGCCCCGGGTGCGCGGGCGGGCGGGGAGGCTGTGGCTCGAGCTGCCCGGCGAGCCCGAGTGCGAGCTGCGGCCCGACGACGCTGCGCCCCGCGCACGACCCGCGCAAGGCGTACGGGTTCGTCGGCGTGGAGGTGTCGACCGCCGACCTGTCGGCCTCGGTCTGGCTGTGGGAGCGCGGCGACGACGGCCAGGTCTCGGTGACCAAGGTCATCACCATCCCGGCCGAGGCCGCGGAGACCGAGCAGATGCCGCCCGCGGTGCAGCCGTTCGGCGCCGTGCCGCCGCTGGTCACCGACATCGCGCTGTCGGTGGACGACCGCGACCTGTACGTGTCGTGCTGGGGCACCGGCGAGCTCAAGCGCTTCGACGTCAGCGACCCGCGCAACCCGCGCGAGACCGGCTCCGTGCGCCTCGGCGGCATGGTGCAGAAGTCGCCGCACCCGGCGGCGGGGGCGCTGTCGGGCGGCCCGCAGATGGTCGAGGTCTCGCGCGACGGCCGGCGGGTCTACCTCACCAACTCGCTCTACGCCTCGTGGGACGCGCAGTTCTACCCGGCGATCATCGAGGGCTGGATGGTGGGGCTCGACGCGCCGGAGGGCGGCGGCCTGCAGGTCGACCCCGACTTCTTCGTGACCATGCCCGGGGGCCGCCGGCCGCACCAGATCCGGCTGCAGGGCGGCGACGCCTCCTCCGACAGCTACTGCTTCCCGTGAGCGGCACCGAGCTCTGGCTGCTGGCCGGGCTCGGGGCCTACCACGGCCTGAACCCGGCGATGGGCTGGCGCTTCGCCAAGCCGCACGTGCACGCGCTGGACGACGATGCGCGTGCGCCCGCGCGAGCTGGCGCTGTGGTCGTTCCTGATGTCCAGCGCCCACGGCGCGGGTCTGATCGTGGCGCCGGTCCTGCTCGGCGGCGGGGGCGGCTCGGACGCGGCGGCCGGCGACCACGCGCACGTCGAGCTCGGCTCGGTCTTCGACGTCCCGGGCGCCGCGCTGGGCCTGCTCGTCCACGTCGGCACGATGGTGGCCGTCGCCGGCGTCATCGCGCTGCTGGTCTACGAGAAGCTCGGCGTCGAGGTGCTGCGGCGCGCGTGGCTGAACACCGACGGCCTGTGGGCCGCGGCGTTCGTGTTCGCCGGCGTCGTGACCTTCGTGTCCTAGAAGGGCAGCTTCTTGAGGGCGTAGGAGCCCTTGCTGCCGTCCTTGCGCGTCCACTCGATCGCGCCGCCCGCGGGCGACCGGTCGAGGATGGCGTTGCGCCGGACCGTCAGCGCGGTGGTGGTGCCGTCGGCCGCCACCCGCCTGGCGTCCCGGGCGCCGTCGGCGACCAGCACCGCCGTGGCGACGCTGCCGTCGGCCTGGGGGACGAGCAGCGCCACCTCGTTCCTGGAGGCCTTGCTCGCCGGCGTCGAGGCGATGAAGCGCCCGACGCGCAGCTGGACCTTGTCGACCACCACGGCGGCGAAGACCGGCGCGCCGGCGACGGTGCCGATCCGGCGGGACTCGAGCTTCGAGGCCCCGGGGATCCTGTCGCCCGCCGCCTTCCTGGCGCGGAACACGGCGAACGACCTCGTCGCCGACTTCATGGCCTTGGCCGTCGGCGCGTCCTTGGACCTGCCGAGGCCGGCGCCCGCGGCGGGCGCGAGCAGGGCGAGCAGGAGCAGGGAGAGTAGGGCGACCCGGGGCATGGCCGCGGCAGGCTACTGGTCGAGCTTCGGCGAGCGCCAGTCCGCGGTCAGCTTCGCGAGCAGGTGGCCGCGCAGGTCGTCGATCGCGACGCGGTCCTGGGCCAGCGAGTCGCGGTCGCGCACGGTCACGGTGCGGTCCTCGAGCGACTGGTGGTCGACCGTGATGCAGAACGGGGTGCCGATCTCGTCCTGGCGGCGGTAGCGCTTGCCGATCGAGCCGCCCTCGTCGTACTCGGTCTGGATGTGGGCCTTGAGCGCGTCGCGGATCTCGCGGGCCAGCTCGGGCTGGCCGTCCTTGCGCACCAGCG
>JACRMD010000388.1 GCA_016215085.1 Solirubrobacterales bacterium
CCGGCGTGGCCGCCGGCGCCTCCGCCGCGGTCGCGCTGGCGCTCGGCCAGGTGGTCTCGCGCCTCGTCGACCGCCCGCGCCCGTTCGTCGCGCACCCCGACCAGGTGCACCTCTTCGCGCCGCATGCCGCCGACGCCTCGTTCCCCAGCGACCACGCGACGGCGGCGTTCGCGATCGCCACCGCGATCCTCCTGCGCAACCGCCTCGCCGGCATCCTCACGATGGCCGCAGCCGCGGCGCTCGCCGCCAGCCGGGTCGTGATCGGCGTCCACTACCCGGCCGACGTCCTCGCCGGTGCGGCGCTCGGCGCGCTCGTCGCGCTCGTGCTCCACCTCGCACCGCTGCGCCGCCGCCTCGACGCGATCGCCGACGCGTCCGGCGCGGCGCTCGACCGCACCCTGCTGCGGGTCCGCGCGCTGCGCGCCTAGGGGGCGCTGCCGAACCCGATCACGTTGCCGTCGGGCTCGCGGCAGGTCGTCTTGCGCACGCCGTTGGCGTACGTCTCCCGGGCGTGGGGCTCGAGGCCGCGCGCCGCGATCTCCGCCACCCGCGCGTCGAGGTCGAAGAGGTGCACCGACACGGCCGGACCCTACCCGCGCTCGGAGAAGCGCCAGCGCGTCGCGCCGTGCGGCTCGGCGCCCGCGACCCCGAACACCGTGTGGGCGGTGAGGCGGAAGAGGTGCCACGGCGGCGGGCCGGCGCTGGGCGCGCTGTAGGGCGCGGTGAAGGCGTCGCCGTCGACCCGCACCGGCCACCCGCCGGGGTCGCGGTAGTGCGCGGCCACGGCCTCGAGCGCCGGGGCGTCGACGACGCGCCGGGCCTCGCCCTCGAACACCAGGTCCATGCCGGGCAGGCTCGCCGAGATCGTGCACGCGGGGTTCGCCGCGAGGTTGCGCGCCTTGCGGGTGGCGGGCCCGCACTGGAAGTACAGATCGCCCTCGTGCCATGCGGCGCCGATCCCGGCCGCGTGGGGGCGGCCGTCGGGCCGGACGGTGCCGAGGAAGACGTGCGCGTCGAAGGTCAGGATGCCGGCGACGACGACATCGCGGGCGCGGCTCCACGGCATCGGCTCGAAGCCGTACGCCGCGGCGAGGTTGGTCGTCTCGATGGGCTCACGGTCGGGCATGTCCCTTCAGACGGCCCGGGCGCCCGGACCTCATCGGTCCGCGAGGTGCGGCTACCCCGTCGGGCACCTCGGGGGCTGGCCACCGTCGCCCGTCCGCGAGGGGCTCGTTCCGGGGACATGAACCTCCGCACCGCACTGATCACCACCTCCGCCATCACCGCGCTGGCCACCGCCGGCGTCGCCGGCGCCGCCGAGGCGCCGCTGGTCTCCCACCAGGCCGAGCTCCACGGCAAGGCCCCCGTCACCGTCGCCGGCACCGGCGTCAAGAAGGGCGACTGGATGGGCTCCAAGCAGTTCATCATCTACAAGAAGGTCCGCGTCGACGGCCACGGCAAGGTCACGCTGACTCTGAAGGCGCCGAAGGGCAAGACCGTCGCCGGCCTGGCCGTCGACGAGAAGAGCGGCGTCGGCTTCGTGGCCCAGCGCGACTACCCGGGCCACAAGACCGTCACGGTCACCGCCTACGGCCGCAACGCCGAGGGCCCGTCGCGCGGCCGCATCCTCGCGCTGGTCCGCTAGGGGGCCTGGCCCCCAACCTGCGCTCAACAGTGTTAAGGGGCCTGGCCCCCAACCTGGGCGCAACACTCGTCCGCCGCGAGGCGGGTGCCGCGGCGGTCCTGCCGCCGCGGCACTCCCCGGCCTCGGGCCGCAGCGCGTGAGGAGGAGAAGCTGCGGCCGACTGGTGCGGCCGGGTGGGTCAGGGCCCGACCGCACCGACAGTGCAGCACGACCACGGGCGCCCCTCGTCAAGATCCGGAGAACGGTCCGGATCCGGTCCTAGGTCGGCAGCGACGAGCCCGCGAAGCCGAAGAACCACACGGCCATCACCAGCAGCGCGAGCGAGACGCTGGTGAGCATCACGACCTCCAGCACGCCGTTGGGCCGGGCGGGCTCGTCGCGCTCGCCGCGCATCGACTTCAGCCAGGTCGCGCGGCGGCGCTCGACGCCGGCACCCGTCACGCGCTGGTGGGCGCGGTTGAGCGCGCCGAGCGCCTTGCCGATGATCGCGAAGGTCACGACCAGGCCGGCCAGCACCAGCAGGTACGGCCCCGCGCTGGGTGCCGTAGACGACGTCATCTGCGAGGCGAGGTACAGCCAGGCCACCGGCGCGACCAGCCACATGGCGATCGAGCCGGCCGCCATCAGCACGACGAGCGTCCAGGCGACGAGCCGGCGGCCGGCCGCCGACGCGCGACCGCCCGCGCCGGTGGGCGCGGGCGGGGCGGCGGGCGCGCGGGTGAAGCGGTCCGCGCGCTCGTCCGTGGTCTCGACGTGGCGGGTGCCCGTCACGTGGCCGCCCCCGTCGGGGTGGTGGCGGACGTGGCCGGGGCGGTGCGGCGGAAGCGGGCGCCGTCGGACGGCGGCGTGCCGGCGCCCTCGGCCCGCGCAACGCGGTTGACGCCCCAGGCCAGCGCGATGAGGAACGAGAGCGCGATCGCCAGCACGACGAGCGCCGCGGCGGCCCACAGCCAGGCCGGGGCGTCGTCCTTGCGCTCGCGCTGCATCTGCTCGTGGTCGGCCACGAACGGGCGCGCCTTGCCGTCGGTGCCCTTGATCTGCGGCACCGGGATGGCGGGGTCCTCCGGCAGCCAGACGCCGGCGCTCATGAGCGAGCGGCCCTCGTGCAGGCGCACGAGCGTCTTCCAGTCCCCGCTCACCGGGACCGGCTGGGGCGAGCGGTACACGCCGTCGCCGATCCGCTGCAGGTCGTCGACGCGCAGCCCGCCGCCCTGCCACGACGTCGCGGTGAACCAGGCGGCGCCCTCCGCGGCGTCCTTGGGATCGACGCGGACGACCGCGCGGCCCTGGTCGTCGAGCGAGATCGCCGCGGTGCCCTCGGGCCCGCTGGTCGCCAGGCCGTTGGCCACGCACAGCGCGACCGCGGCGAGCGAGCCGATGGCGACCGTCCGCGCGACGGCCGGCCGCGGGAGCGAGAACCCGAGCCCGGTCCCGAGCAGCGCGCCGATCAGGCCGCCGGCCACGCCGCAGACCACGGCCATGACCAGGCCCTCGGGCAGGAGCGCGTCGTTCCACGCGAGCGGCATCGCGACGTGGCTCCACGCCCACTCGGCCGCGAAGCCCAGGGTGCCGATGAGCACGCCCGCGACCGCGCCGAAGGTCAGCGGCCCGCGCCGCGCGAGCACGGCGGCCGCGGCGAGCTCGACGAGGATCGCCTCGGGGAGGTAGAGCGCCATCGACGGCGTCGTCTCCCCGAGGACGGGGCCCGTGAGCAGCGAGACGATGCCGCGCAGCAGCAGGAAGAACAGCGCCGCGCCGATGGCGCCGCCGCGGCCGATCCACAGGCGCGCGGCGACGAGCGCCAGCGCCGCGGCGAGCGCGATGAGCATCGGCTCGAAGACGAAGCGGAACTGCGGGACGCCGAAGTCGAACTCGCCCTGGAAGGTCGACAGGCCGATCAGCAGGCCGCCCATCAGGCCGACGCGGCGGTAGGCGATCATCTTGGTGCCGCTCGGCGCGCGGCCGGCGCGCTTGCGTGCGCCCATGCCCTCGGCGAGCAGGATCGCCATGCCGATGAGGCTGAGGCCGGCGCCGCCGATCAGCATCAGGTGCGTCGGGCCCCAGAGCGTGACGTCCTGGCCGAAGAGCCGGTGCCACATGTCGTCGAGCGGGAAGCCGGTCAGCGCGAAGCCGCCGGCGGCGGCCATCAGCACGCCGCCGACCGGGGCGTACCAGTCCTTCGTGATCCGCACCGCGGCCGGGCCGGGCTGCTCCTTGGGCAGCGTGACGGCCAGCAGGCCGGCGGCGAAGATGCCGTAGAGGCCGGCGAGGATGAGGTAGTGCGCCGGGTTGGCGAGCGGGCCCTCGTCGCGCCCGATGTCGATGTGCAGGGAGATGTCCCAGTACATGCCCAGCAGCGCGACGTTCAGCGACGCCGCGGCGAGGCCGGAGGGCAGCGCCGCCCACGGCGGGAGGCCCGAGACGCGCTCGGCGAACGCCGCCGCGCGCGTGAGGAAGGGCGTCCTGCCGTTGCGGTGGCCGAGGATCAGCCAGACCAGCAGCGCCGTGACGATGGTCGCCCCGGCCGTCGCGATGATCACCTGGTCGAGCGCCGCGCCCCCTGCGGGCTTGGCAGCCGCAGCCGCTTCAATCAGTGCCATTCCGGCATAGTACACCGATCGATGTCACATGCAAACGTGGTACGTTTCCTCGTGTCATGGAGCAGCACCTGCGCGTGGTCCCACCCGACGATCCCGGCAGCGGCGAGCTGACGATCGACGAGCTCGCCCAGCGCACCGGGATGACCGTGCGCAACATCCGCGCCCACCAGTCGCGCGGCCTCCTGCAGCCGCCCGAGGTGCGCGGCCGCACCGGCTACTACGGCCCGGCGCACGTCGCGCGCCTGGAGCTCATCAAGGAGATGCAGGGCCAGGGGTTCAACCTGGAGGCCATCCGCCGCCTGATCGAGCAGGCCCCGGGCGACAGCGAGGAGCCGCTGCGCTTCGTCCGCGCGGTGCACGAGCCGTTCGTCGCCGAGGAGCCGGAGGTCGTCACGCTGCAGGAGCTCGCCGCCGAGTGGGGCGCCGACGAGCCCAGGCTGCTGGAGCGCGCGATCAAGATCGGCGTGCTGCGGCCGCTGGGCGACGGCCGCTTCGAGCAGGCCAGCCCGCGCCTGAACCGCGCGGGCGCCGCGCTGCGCGACATGGGCCTCGGCGAGGAGGTCGGCCTCGACCTGCTCGAGAAGCTGCGCAAGCACGCCGACGGCGTCGCCCACGCGTACGTCGAGCTGTTCGTCGAGCAGGTGTGGAACCCGTTCCAGGAGGCCGGCGCGCCCGAGGAGCGCTGGCCCGAGGTCCGCGACGCGCTCGAGCGCCTGCGCCCGCTGGCCGCCGAGGCGCTGCTGGGCATCTTCGGCGTGGCCATGACGGACGCGATCGAGGACGCGTTCGGCCGCGAGGCCGAGAAGCTCCAGAAGCGCAAGCCCGCGCGACGAGACCGCAGAAACGCGGAATAGTTCCCGGAAGGTGCGGTTTGGCGACGTCCGCCGCAAGAGACCGGCCTTCGGTGCGTTGGCGCTGGCATGCCGCGCCTCGCCGCCGTCGTCCTCCTCGCCGCCGCGCTGCTCGCGCCCGCGGCCGCGCACGCCACGCCGGTGGCGACCTCCGATGCCGAGTACCAGGCGCTCGGCCGCGTCTTCCCCGACCCGCTGGGCGGCTGCCGGCAGGCGGGCATCCAGCCGTGCTCGCCCACCGCGCAGGGCAACGTGCCGGCGACGCAGTTCATCGGCTACCAGGAGTTCATCTCCGGGATGACCTACCTGAACTCCAAGCCCGAGTGGCAGCGCTACCTCGAGGTCTGGCCGCTGGACGGCAAGGCGGGCGACAACGAGGGCGACGAGGTGCCCGCCGACCCGAAGGCGGCGTTCCCCGGCAACGGCTTCTCGAAGTTCGAGTTCACGCCGAAGGCGGCCTACCGCTCGGCGGGCCTGCCCCAGACCGGCGGCGGCCGCACGCGCAACGACCTCTTCGTCGTGCGCGTCACCGACGAGCACGTGCCCGACGCGGGCAAGCAGCGCTACGCCGTGTCGCTGTCGATCCACGGCATCGAGCGCGCCGGCGTCGAGGGCGGCACGCGGGCGATCGAGGACCTCGTGACGGCCTACACCGCGGGCACCGGCAGCAAGGGCGGGCAGTCCTTCAAGGCCGGCGACCGCATCGTCCCCGACGGCACGATCCCGGGCGCGCCGACCTTCGGCGACGTGCTCAAGAAGGCCATCATCTACGTCATCTACCCGAACCCCGACGGGTGGCGCCGGGGCTCGGTGAGCGAGGGAGGCGTCTTCTTCCAGCGCTACAACGGCAACGGCGTCGACCTCAACCGCGACTGGCCCGACCGCGGCTTCGCGTTCCGCCCGTACTCGGCGCTGTCGGAGCCCGAGTCCCAGGCGCTGGCGGCGGCGCTCGGCGAGCTGCGCAGCGGCGCCGGCGACGCGCCGTTCGGCGCCGCGGTCGACCTGCACGGCCAGCTCACCGCCGACGCGCTGTCCTACACGTTGATCGGCCACGGCTTCAAGGACTTCGCCAAGGACATCCGCGTCCGGGAGACGGCCAAGGCCATCCACCAGGTCTCCGAGAAGGCCCTGGCGTGGTCGCCGCTGATCGTCCCCAACGACACGCCCAAGAGCCAGAACGGCTGCTCGACGCCGGTGACCGGCGACAGCCTGGAGGCGTGCGCCAAGATCTACGGCCAGACCTGGGGCACGGTGTACGACACCATCAACTACACCACCACCGGCGCGCTGGGCGACTGGATGGACTCGGCGGTCGGCCTCGACACCGACGGGCTGGACAACGAGATGTCGTTCAGCCACCTCGACCGCAACATCGTCTTCGACCCGCAGGGCGAGCAGCTGCACGTCGACGGCAACAAGGCCTTGATGTACGCCCAGCTCGCGCAGATGATCAACAAGCCGGGGGCGACCTTCGACGCCCGCGGCCGCACGGGCTACGTCCCCAACGCGCGGCTGCGGCGCGACGGGCAGCAGGTCTCCCAGGACCCGCCGCCCGGAACCAGCGCGCAGGCGCCGATCAAGGGCCAGACGGCGACGCCCGAGGGCCCCGACCGGGTCGTGTTCCCGTTCACCGTCGAGCAGGACGCGGACACGTTCAGCGGCGGCCTGCGCGTGGGGATCACCAAGCTCAACGCCCAGGGGATCGGCGACGGCAGCGCCGTCACGACGCTGAAGGTCCAGTGCCTGGCCTGCGACGACCACCCGGGCGTCAAGCCCGACGCGGACGAGTGGGTGACCGTCGCCGAGGACTACAACCAGGCGCCGACCTACGCCCAGGCCGGCCTGACCGCCGCGGTCAACCGCCCGCTCGCCCGCAACCGCGAGGGCAAGCCGGTGCAGTGGCGCGCCGTGCTGGAGGGCACGCCGGTGGACGCCGGGGCGACCATGGACGTGGCCTTCACGCAGGGCCCGGCGACCGTCGTCGGCGACACGTCGGGCGCGGTGGCGCCGCGGCTCGCCGCCTACGACGTGGCCAACACCGACGTCTTCCGCGACTGGAACCGATACGCGGCGACGAAGGACGACCGCTTCACGGCGCTGGACCCGGCGAAGGTCGCCTCCGGCGAGCAGTCGCTCGACGGCCTGGCCAACCTCGTGCTCGCCGACGTCGTGCCCGCCGAGGACGGCTTCTGGGCCAAGGTGCGCGAGTGGGTGCGCGGCGGCGGCAACCTGCTGCTCACCGACGGCGGCCTTCGCGGCCTGCCGAAGGTCGCCGCGGCGATCCCGGCCGACGCGGTCAAGGACCGCAAGCAGTACGTCGGGCAGATCTCGTTCCTGACCGCCGAGGGCAAGGACTCGCGCGAGGAGCCGCTGGTCGGCTCGCCGCTGACCGTCGCCCAGCCGGGCGCGCGGTTCAACAGCAACGTGCGCCGCCAGATGTACGAGGCCACGCCGCTGGGCTTCGCCATCCAGCAGACCTCGGGGGACGACGTGGGCGGCGACGCCGCCGAGTCGCCGGCGTGGGACGTCGCGCGGGCGCCGTTCGAGAAGGCCGGCGGCAAGGTCCTGGGCACCGCGGTCGCGTCCGGGGCCGCGGGCGAGGCGGCCGAGCTCGACCGGGTCGCGCTCGGCGAGCTGCCGCTCGGCCAGGGCCGCGTGCGCGTGCTCGGCGCCGTGCTGCCGCAGCCGACCGAGCGCTTCGACCGCGACTTCGGCCTGGAGCCCTACGCGCCGACCTACACCGGCTTCATCCTGCTGTGCAACCTGCTCGACGCGACGTGCAGCTCCGAGCGCCCCGGCGCGGCGGCCGACGCGCCGGCCGGGGGCGGCGCCGGCGCGAAGGCGTGCGCGGCGACGGCCGGGTTCCGCAGCGCGAGGGTGACCGCGCGCCGCGGCACGCTGCGCTTCGCGTTCGCCCGCGCCGTGGACAACCCGGTGACGGTCGACGTCTTCCAGAGCTCGCAGGGCCGCCGCGTCGTGCGCGAGCGGCGCGTCGCCCACTTCGCCGAGCGCGCCGCGCCCTTCGCCTGGTCGGGCCGCGTGCGCGACGGGGTCTACTTCGTGCGGCTGCGCGTGCGCGTGGGCGCCCGCGAGGACGTGCGGCGGTTCGTCGTGCGCCGGTCCAAGGGCGCGTGGTCGGTGCGCAAGGTCGCCCACCACCGCCGCGCGAGCTGCGGCCTGCTGCCGACGTTCAAGCTCACGCGGCCGGCCTTCCGCGGATCGCTGGGCATCGCCTACCGGGTGGGCGCGAAGGGCCGCGCGACGGTGACGGTGTTGCGCGGCAGGCGCGTCGTCCAGCGCTTCCCGGCGCGCGCGGTGCGCCGCGGCGTCACGTACCGCCTGCGCTTCGCGCGCCGTGGGGCGCGCGGCGACTACCGCGTGCGGATTACGGTGAAGGCCGGCGCGCGCAAGGTCACCGCCTCGCTGATCAGCCGCCGGCTCTAGTCCGATCCTGGTCCGTCCGGTCCGCGCAAGTTTGGGGAGGGCCGGGCGTTCCAGCGGACATGCACCGCTTGGTCAAGGTCCTTTCCCTGTTGCTCGTGCTCGGCGCCGGCTTCGCCACCGGCGCGCTGGCGGCGCAGCGGCCGGCCACGCTGCCGACCGTCGCCCGCGCCCTGGGCGCGACGGACACCACCACCGCGCCGTGCGCGACGGCCACGCGCGCCGGCACCGGCGTCGCGTCGACCTCCTACCGCGCGCCGATGTCGGGCTACGCGACGTTCCGCGTCGCCGGCAAGGGCGACTGGGACCTCGCCGTGCGCGACGTCGCGCGCCGCGGCCTGGTCGGCGCCTCGCAGGGCTTCGGCGGCGACGAGGTCGTGCAGTCGTGGGTCCAGGCGGGCCAGCGCCTGCGCCTCCTGGCCTGCCGCCGCGACGGTGCCGCGGGCACGGCACGGGCGACCGTCGACTTCGTGGACGTCGCGCCGCCGAAGGCCGCGCCCGTGCCGCAGCTGCTGCGCGTCTACGGCACGCCGCAGCAGACCCAGCGCCTCGAGGAGGCGGGGCTGGACGTCACGCACAACGTGACCAAGCGCTACGCCGACGTGCTCGTCGCGGGCGCCGCGCAGCGCGACCTCGTCAAGCGGACGGGGCTGCGCAGCGCGCTGCGCATCGCCGACTTCGACGCGTACCTGCGCCGCACCGCGCGGGCCGACGGCAAGGCCGCGATGGCCGGCCCGTCGAACCTGCCGTCCGGCCGCCAGACCTACCGCGGCTACGAGGACATCCAGGCCGAGCTCAAGGCGATCGTCGAGCAGCACGGCGACGTCGCGCGCCCGGTCGTCATCGGCAAGAGCTACCAGGGCCGCGAGCTGCAGGGCGTCGAGGTCGCCAAGGACGTCCGCGGCGACGACGGCCGCCCGACCTTCCTGCTGGTCGCGCTGCACCACGCGCGCGAGTGGCCGTCGGCCGAGGCGGCGATGGAGTTCCTGTGGACGCTGGTCAAGCAGCAGGACGACCCGCGGATCGCGTCGCTGCTGGCGCGCGAGCGGATCGTCGTCGTGCCGCTGATCAACCCCGACGGCTACGTCACGTCGCGCAGCCACGCGGACTACGACCCGGCGCTGGCCATCCGCGACAACCTGACCGGCGGGGAGGAGCAGTCGATCCCCTCGCCGATCGGCAACCTGAACCTGTCGCTGGTCGAGTCGATCGCGCCGCCCGGCGGCATCCTCACCTACCGCCGCAAGAACTGCGCGGGCGCGGTGCCCGACCCGAGCATGCCGTGCGACCTGCAGTGGGGCGTGGACCCCAACCGCAACTACGGCCAGTTCTGGGGCGGCCCCGGGTCCAGCCCGGACCCGACCTCGCAGAGCTACCACGGCCCCGGCCCGTGGTCGGAGCCCGAGACGCAGGCCGTCCACCAGTTCTCGGCGACGCACAACATCACCAACATCATCACCCTGCACAACGTCGCCGCGCTCGTGCTGCGCCCGCCGGGCGCCCACGACCAGGGCAAGGCGCCCGACGAGGCGCGCCTGAAGGAGATCGGCGACGCGATGGCGACCGCCACGGGCTACACGTCGCAGTACGGCTTCGAGCTGTACGACACGACCGGGACGACCGAGGACTGGAACTACGCGGCGACCGGGTCCTACGGCTACACGATCGAGATCGGGCCGCCCGACGGCGAGTTCCACATGCCCTACCAGGTCGGCTTCATCGACGAGTGGGAGGGCAAGCGCACCGGCAAGGGCGGCCTGCGCGAGGCGCTGCTGCTCGGCGCCGAGGCGGCGGCCACGCAGGCCGACCACTCGGTGATCGAGGGCACCGCGCCCGCCGGCGCGACGCTGCGCATCCGCAAGTCGTTCATGACCCGCACGAGCGAGTACTGCACGATGGGCGCGGGCGTGCCGCTGCTCAACCCGGCGTTCTTCGAGGAGAACCTCGGCGTCTCCACCGAGGTCTGCCCGGAGGGCCGCCAGCCGGCGCGGGACGTGCCCGACGGGCTCGACATGACGACGAAGGTGCCGGCGTCGGGCCGCTTCACGTGGCACGTGACGCCGTCGACGCGGCCGTTCGTTGGCCAGTCCCACGAGGAGACGACGATCGCGACCGAGCCGACGAGCACGCAGCAGATCGCGAGCACCGGGGACACGAGCTCGTCGCAGCTGGCGGGGACGCCGGCCGAGCAGGACGCGCCCGACCACCAGGACGTGCCGATCACCGTCCCCGACGACGTGCGCCGCGTCGTCGCCACGGTCGCGCCGACCGCGCCGACCGACGACTACGACCTGGTGCTCTACCGCGACGAGGGCGGCAAGCTCACCGAGGTCGGCTCGTCGGGCAACCCGGCGGGCGTCCCGGAGACGGTCGACCTGACGGGCGCCCAGCCCGGCCGCTACGTGCTGCGCGTCAACGACTACCTCGCGCCGACCGACACCGGCTGGAGCGGCACGGTCGAGCAGTACGCCGCCAAGGTCTCGCGGGTCGAGGGCGTCAAGGAGGCGTGGACGCTGACCTGCGAGCGCGACGGCCAGGTGCTCGAGCAGCGCGACGTGGTCGTCGACCGCGGCCAGGTCGTCTCGCTGGACCTCGGCTGCGGCGGCGCGCCGCAGGGCGCGGCGGCGCCGAGCGCGGCGGCCGGCGGCGAGGCGGGCGCGCAGGCGCGCGAGGCGATCGCGGCCAGGCCGACCAGCGGCGCGTCGAAGGGCAAGGCGAAGGCCAAGGCCAAGGCCAGGAAGAAGCCGCTGACGAAGGCCCAGAAGCGGCGCCTCGCACGCTGCCTGGCGAAGGCGAAGAAGGTCAAGGGCGCCAAGAAGCGCGCGGCGGCGAAGCGGCGGTGCGCGGCCAACGCGCGCAAGCCGGTCGCCAAGCGCAGGCCGAGCGCGAAGGCGAAGCGGCCCGCGCCGCGGTAGGCGGGGCGCGGGAGGGGCGCCGCGTGCGAGCGGGGCGGCGGGAGCACGGCTGAGGCCGCCGCCTCGCCCGCGGGCGCGGCCGGGCCGGTCGCAG
>JACRMD010000389.1:0-2005 GCA_016215085.1 Solirubrobacterales bacterium
CGACGCGGCCCGGTACCTCGTCCCGGCCCTGGGGCGCGAGGCGCTGGTCGCCCACGTGCGGGCGGCGCTGGCGACCCGTCGGCCGCTCCTGTGTCGCGCGGCGATCGAGCTCGCGCGGGTCGTCGTGGACCCGGGCCTCGTCACGGACCTCGAGGGGGTGGGCGGTGTGTTCCACCCGGAGGATCGGGCGTCGCGCGCTGCCCTGGACGAGGCGCTCGCCCTCGCGCGCTCTGCGGCCACGCCGCCGAACTGAGCACGCGGCGCCGGCCGATCGGAGCGGGTCCCGCCATCCCAGCCCTGCGATACAATCGGGTCACCCCATGCCGAGCTACTGGGTCATGTACGAGGGCACTCGCTTCCCGGTTCGCCGGGGCGAGACGATGATCGGTCGGAGCGCCTACTGCACGATCGTCGTGAGCGACGTGTCCGTGTCGCGGGAGCACGCGTCGCTCCGGCTCGTCGACGACGTGCTCCTCTTGACCGATCTGGGGAGCCGGAACGGCACGACCGTCAACGACGAGAAGGTGACGGGCACGCGGCCCGTCGAGCCCGGTGACGCCATCGTGCTCGGCAGCGCCCGGCTCAAGATCGAGTCGAGCGACGACTCGGCGAGCTCGCGCCGCCCGACCGGCAAGCTCATCGGAGCTCCCGACGAGCCCACGACGCAGACGACGTCCTCCCTCGTCGAGCTGATGCACCGCCTCGTCGACGAGGCGCTCCTGCATCTCGGCGATCTGCCACCCGGCGCCCAGCGCCGCGGTGACGTGGTCGCTGAGCAGGTGCACATGCGTGGCGATGGCCACCGACTCGCCGCCTGGCTCGTCGTAGTGGGTGGGCATGCCCGAGGCCATGATGAACTGCGGGTGGTAGCCGACGAGCGCGTACGTGCCGCCCGCCCGCACGAGGCGCGCGGCCTCGGCGTACAGCGGGCGCAGGTCGGCCAGGTGCTCGTCGACCAGCGAGGTCGCGGCCAGGTCGTAGGCGTCGCTCTCCAGCGGCGTGTCGGTGACGTCGCCCTGCAGCAGCCGGCGGTGCACGCCCTTGGCCTCGGCGAGCGCGAGCATCCCCGCGCTGAGGTCCACGCCGTCGATCTCGCCGGCGCCCTGCGCGCGCAGCCACGCGCCCGTGCGGCCGGTGCCGCAGCCCAGGTCGGCGACCTCCCGCGCGGCGGCCCAGTCGACGCTGCGCAGCCGCGCGAAGAGCTCGAGGTCCATCGCGTCGAGCACGGTGTCCTCGTAGGTGGGCGCCCACGCGTCGTAGCCCGTGCGGGCGTCGACGGTGCGGTACCCGCGGGCGTCGAAGAGCGTGAAGTCGGCCACGGGATAACCGTACCCACACCGACCGTGGCCCCCCGTACCGTGCGGTGCATGGCGACCATCGAGGGAGGGGTCGACCGGGCCCGGGTGCGCGCGCGCACCGAGGAGCTCCGGCGGCAGCTGCTCGACCGCACGCCGGAGTCGGCGCGGTCCTACGAGCGGGCGCGGGCGGTCATGCCGCGCGGCGTTCCGAGCTCGTTCCAGGCGGCCGACCCGCGGCCGATCTACCTCAGCCACGGCGAGGGCGCGCAGGTCTGGGACGTCGACGGCAACGCGTACGTCGACTTCCACAACGGCTTCGGCGTCATGGCCACCGGCCACGCGCACCCCGCGATCGCGCGCGCCGTCGCCGAGCGGGCCGCCAAGGGCACGCACTTCGCGGCGCCGACGGAGGGCTCGATCGTCGTCGCCGAGGAGCTGCGGCGCCGCTTCGGCCTGCCGCACTGGCGCTTCACGAACTCCGGCACCGAGTCGACGATGGACGCCGTGCACCTCGCGCGCGCGGCGACCGGCCGCGACGTGATCCTCAAGATCGAGGGCTCCTACCACGGCCACCACGACGCGCTGATGGTCTCGGTGCGCCCGCCGCTGGACCAGCTCGGCCCGCGCGGGACGACGAGCTCGATCCCGTTCGGCGAGGGCCACCTGCACGCCGCGACGGAGGCGACGAAGGCGATCCCGTTCAACGA
>JACRMD010000389.1:2045-9825 GCA_016215085.1 Solirubrobacterales bacterium
TTCAACGACGCCGAGACCCTTCAGCAGGTGCTCGAGGGCGAGCTGCGCGGCCGCGTCGCCGCGCTGGTGCTCGAGCCGGCGATGATGAACATCACGGTCATCGCGCCGCGCGAGGGCTACCTCCGGCGTTGCCGGGAGCTCTGCGACGAGCACGGGGTCGTGCTCGTGTTCGACGAGGTCAAGACCGGCTGCACCATCGCCGCCGGCGGCGCCACCGAGCGCTTCGGCGTCACGCCCGACCTCGTGTGCCTCGCCAAGGCCGCGTGCGGCGGCCTGCCCGGCGGCGCGATCGGCATGAACGACGCCCTGGCCGAGCTCATCGAGGCCGGCCGCGTGCGCCAGGTCGGCACGTTCAACGGCAACCCGCTGGTGATGGCCGCGGCCCAGGCCGCGCTGCTGGAGGTCCTCACCGACGAGGCCTACGCGCGGTTCGAGGCGATGGACGCGCGGCTGCGCGGCGCGCTGCAGGACGTCATCGACCGCCACGGCCTGCCGTGCCACACGGCCGGCCTCGGGGCGAAGGGCTGCGTCGTGTTCAGCCCCGACCGGCTGCACGAGTACCGCGACTACGCGACCAAGGTCGACGCGGAGCTCAGCGAGCTGGCGTGGCTGCACCACCTCGCGCACGGCATCTACATGACGCCGGGCGTCGACGAGCAGTGGACGCTGTCGGTCGCGCACACCGATGAGCACCTCGACCGCTACGTCGAGGCGTTCGCCGCCTTCGCGGCCGACGCCACGGGCTGAGCGGCGCCGGCCGGCGCGGGGCGGGCTAGTCGCCCGACTCGTACTTGAACGAGATGTCGAGGCGGACGCGGAAGCTCGTGATCCGCCCGTCCTCGATCGTGACGTCCTCGCGGACGACCTCGGCGATCCGCAGGTCGCGGACCGTCTTGGCCGCCGTCTCGACCGCGCTGCGCGCGGCCGCCTCCCACGACTCGCTGCTGACCCCGATCACCTGCGTGACCCGGTACACGCTGTCCGCCATGCGGCCTCCTTCGTCGGGAGCTTCGGTCGGGGCGCGAGCCTAGACCGGGGCGAGCACGCGCGCCAGCAGCGCGTCCACCGCCGCACGTCCCGCGGCGAGCGCGGCCGCCGGGTCCTCGGCGCGGGCGATCATCAGCGCCGCCTCGTTGACGGCGGCCAGGAGCATGTGGGCGAGCAGGTCCGCGTCGGCCTCGGCGACCCGCCCGCTGCGGCGCAGGCTGGCCTTGATGCCGCCGAGCGTGTGGCGCTCGTCGAGCTCGCGCCAGCGCTCCCACCCGAGCACCGACGGCGGGTCCAGCAGCGCGATCCGCTGCACCGCCGGGTCGGCGGCGAGCTCGAGCCAGGCGCCGAAGCCGGCGCGCAGGCTGTCGACCGGGTCGTCCTGCGCCCGGGCCGCCTCGGCGGCGACGGCGGCGATCTCGGCGACCTGCTGGTCGACCACCGCGTCGAAGAGCGCCTCCTTGCCGGCGAAGTGGTGGTAGAGCGCGCCGCGGGCGACGCCGGCGGCCTCGAGCACCTGGGGGATGGAGGTCGCGTCGTAGCCCTGGCGGCCGAACAGGTCGCGGGCGACGCCCACGATCCGCTCGCGGGTCGTCCGGCCCTTCTCGACGCGCAGGTCCACGACGGGGAGCTTGACAGACCGACCGCCGGTCGGCATCTTGTGCCCAAGACAAGCAGACCGTCGGTCGGTTTGTTCCGATCCCCCTCTCCCCGAAGGAGCCGCCATGAAGACCGTGCGCCTCGACGACCGGACCATCGCCTACCGCGAGGCGGGCAGCGGCCCCGCGGTGCTCCTCCTGCACGGCTGGCCCACCTCGTCGTTCCTGTGGCGGGACGTGATCCCGCACCTCGCCGCCCGCCACCGGGTCATCGCCCCCGACCTGCCGGGCTTCGGCGCCTCGGACAAGCCGCTGGACGTCCGCTACGGCTTCGGCCTCTTCGACGGCGTGCTCGACGGGCTGCTCGGCGCGCTCGAGGTCGACCGCGTCGCGCTCGTCGTCCACGACCTCGGCGGGCCGATCGGGCTGCACTGGGCCCTGGCACGGCCGGAGCGGCTCACGCACCTCGTCCTGCTCAACACGCTCGTCTACCCCGAGTTCTCGCCCGCCGTCCAGGAGTTCGTCATGGCGCTCGCCTCGCCGCAGCGGCGCGGCGAGCTCACGAGCCCGGAGGGGCTGACGGAGGTGCTGCGCCTCGGCCTGGCGCGCGAGGCGCACCTCACCGACGAGGTCCTCGCCGGCGTGCTGGCGCCGCTCGCCACAGACGACGACCGCCAGGCGCTCGCCCGCGCCGGCATCGGGCTCGAGCTGGACCGCTTCGCCGCGATCGCCCGCGGGCTGCCCACGCTCGACGTGCCGGTGCGGGTGGTCTACGGCGAGCGCGACCGGATCCTGCCCGACGTCGCCGAGACGATGGCGCGCGTGGCGCGCGACCTTCCGCAGGCGGAGGTCACCGCGCTGCCGGGGGTGGGGCACTTCCTCCATGAGGAGGCGCCGGCCGAGGTCGGGCGCCTGCTGGCGGCGTTCCTGGAGGCCTACCGCGACAGCCCCTCGATCGCCGCGGCGACCAGGGACCCGCTCATGGCGACGAACGACACCAGCGTGACGGCCTTGTAGGGCACGCGGTCCTTCCAGCCCTCGTCGAAGGCCAGCGGCAGGAACAGCGTCGGGTTGACCAGCGTGCCGAAGACCAGCGGGACCGCGATCCACGTCTGCAGGCCGGGCAGCGCGAGGCCGACGGCGACGAGGATCAATCCCATCATGATGTAGTCCAGGTGCGCCTGCAGGATGCGGCGCGGGCTGGCGACGCCGGCCCGCGCCAGCAGCTGCGGGCGCTCGATCCGCAACGTGACGACCCACCCGAGCAGGGCGCCGAGCGCGAGCTCGCAGAGGCCGATCTTCGACAGGGTGTCCATTGCGGCGGGGGAGCCTACCGGCGAGCTAGAATCCGTTCCGGGCCGGTGCGTCGCCTGGCAGGGAGGTGCACGGTCCGGTCGTTCGTTGCAGGGCAGACGCGGCGCTCCTGGTGGGGCGGCCGCGGGTGCTCGAGACCCACCCACTCGAGAGTGCCCATGCCCGACACCTTCCGCTGCGAGCTCCTGCCCGATCGCGACCGCGTCGTCGTGCGCCCGGTCGGGGAGGTCGACCTCGCCACCGCCCCGGCCTTCGAGCAGCGCGTCAGCGAGGCCGCCGGCGCCGGCTTCGCGAGCATCGTCATCGACCTGCGCGACGTGACCTTCCTGGACTCGAGCGGCCTGCGCGTGCTGCTGGCCGCGCACGTCGCCGGCCAGGACGGGTCGCCGGCGCTCGAGGTCGTGCGCGCCAGGCCCGAGGTCCACCGCGTCGTGGAGCTGACCGGGCTGGACGGCGTCTTCCGCTGGGTCGAGCCGCGAGACCCGTAGCATCTGGGCCATGCCGAGCGATTCGCTGCCGCCGCAGGACGTGGGCGCCTCGCGAGAGCCCGAGCACGGGTCCGCCCGCGCCGCCGCCGCCAACGCGATGGTGGCGATCAAGAAGCAGTTCTACGGCAAGGGCCCGCTTGCCGCGAAGGCGTTCTTCAACGACAACTACGTCTTCGTCGTCCTGGAGGGCGGCCTGACCCGCAACGAGGAGACGCTGCTCGCCGCGGGCGAGGAGGACCTCGTGCGCAAGGTGCGCCTGAAGTTCCAGGAGGCGATGACCGAGACGATCTGCGGGGCGATCGAGGACATCGTCGGTCGCAAGGTCCTGACCTACCACAGCCAGATCATGTTCGAGCCGACCCGGACGGTGGAGATCTTCGTCCTGGACGGCCCCGTCGAGCAGGTCTAGAGCAGGGCCCAAGGGGTCACTACACTTCCTGAAGCGATGCCCCTGCCCCCTCTCGAGAACCGCCCTTGCGGCGGTCGCTACACCGACATCGTCCAGGCGATCGGCAACACGCCGCTCGTCGAGCTGCGCCGCCTCTCGCCCAAGCCCGGCGTGCGCATCTGGGCCAAGCTCGAGTCCCACAACCCGACGGGCTCGGTGAAGGACCGCGTGGCGCGGTCGCTCATCGAGGACGCCGAGGACAAGGGGGCCATCGGCCCGGGCATGACGCTGCTGGAGCCGACGTCGGGCAACACCGGCATCGCGCTCGCGATGATCGCGCGCCGCAAGGGCTACCGGCTGAAGGTCGTCATGCCCGACAACGTCACGCCGGAGCGCACCCAGCTCCTGCGGATGTACGGGGCCGAGATCGTGTACTCGCCGGGCGACCAGGGGTCCAACGGCGCCGTCGCGATGGCGCTGGACATGGCGGCGTCGGACAAGACGTACTACATGCCCTACCAGTACGGCAACGACGCCAACCCGCGGGCGCACTACGACGGGACGGCGCTGGAGATCCTCGAGGAGCTCGACGGCCAGGTCGACGCGTTCGTCGCCGGCCTCGGCACCGGCGGCACGCTCATGGGCCACGCGCGCCGCTTCAAGGAGGAGCTCGACGACCGCGTGAAGATCGTCGCGGCCGAGCCGATGCAGGGCGAGCCGGTGCAGGGCCTGCGCTCGCTCGACGACGGCTTCATCCCGCCGATCATCGACCTGTCGCTGCTGGACCGGAAGATCTTCGTGACCAATCGCGACGCGATCGTCTGGACCAAGAGGCTGCTCGAGGAGGAGGGCGTCTTCGCCGGCGTCTCCTCGGGCGCCATCGCGTCGATCGCGGTGCGGATCGCCGGCGAGATGGACGAGGGCAACGTCGTCTTCGTCGTCTGCGACGACGGCTGGAAGTACCTCTCGTCGGGCCTGTACACCAAGCCCGTCGACGAGCTGCTCGAGCTCGAGTCCACCCTGTGGTGGTAGGGCCCTAGACTGGGCGCATGCCTTCCGTCGGCCCCATGGAGCTCGTCGTCATCCTGGCGCTCGCGCTCATCATCCTCGGCCCCAAGCGCCTGCCCGAGGCGGGCCGCTCCCTCGGCAAGGGCCTGCGCGAGTTCAAGGAGGGCTTGCGCACGGACCGCGACGAGGATGACGAGCGCGCCGCGCTGAAGTCCGAGTAGTGCAGATCGCGCAGGAGCTCCTCGACCGGGTCGTCGAGCACGCCCGCCGCGAGGCGCCCAACGAGTGCTGCGGCTTCGTGGTGCTCGAGGACGGGCGCGCGGTCGAGGTCATCCCGGCCGAGAACGTCCAGGCGTCGCCGATGCGCTTCGAGGTCGAGCCGCGGACGCTGCTGCGCGTGACGACCGAGGTGGAGGACGCCGGCCGCGAGCTGGCGATCTACCACTCGCACACGCGATCCGAGCCGCGCCCGTCGCAGACCGACATCCGCTTCGCCGGCGACTGGCCCGGCGTCCAGTGGCTGATCGTCGGCCTCGCCGACGGCGGCGTCGACGTGCGCAACTGGGCCATCGAGGACGGCACGGTCTCCGAGGTCGAGGTCCGGGTCGATGCCGGATGAGCCGCTGGTCTGCCCGCGCTGCGCGACGACGCACGGCCTCGACGAGCGCTTCTGCCGCTCCTGCGGCATGCCCCTGGTCTACGCCGGGGCGACCGGCGTCGACCAGCCGGTGACCGAGGCGCACGCCCGCGCCCGCAAGATCAAGCCGCAGTACAGCGAGGGCGACCTGGTGTCGGTCGCGCGCGGGCGCAACCAGGCCGAGGCCGAGCTCATCCAGGGGCTGCTGCTCGAGGAGGGCGTGCCGTCGATGCTGCGCCGCTCGCGGGGGTTCGACGTGCCCGACATGCTCGCCGCCGGCCCGCGCGACGTGCTCGTGCCGCAGTCCGGCGCCGCGGCCGCGCGGGACGTGCTGCTGCAGGCCGAGCTGGCCGACGGCGGCCCCGAGGAGACCGCCGAGCGGCCGCTGCGGGTGCTGGGGCTCGTGCTCGCGATGGTGGCCGTGGTCGGCCTCATCGCCTGGGCGGGCACCGAGCTGTTGGGCTAGATCTCGCTCTTGGCGGGTAGGCGCTCGCCCGTGCGGGTCATGTTCACGCTCTACCTGGGGCTGATCGCCGCCGGGCTCGTGCTCTACACGGTGATCGGCCTCACGCACCACTAGCCGTGCGGCGCTTCCTGAAGGACCAGGCGCTGTCGATCGCCTTCCTGGCGCTGTTCCTCGGATCCCTGCTGGGCCAGGCCATCGCCGGCCATCAGCTCTACAACAACGACGAGGTCGACCACGCGTCGCTGACCGGCGACCAGGCCGACACGATCTCGTTCTGGCGCTACCTGGTCTCGTCGCACTTCGGCAACGCGGTGATGGAGAACTGGCAGTCGGAGTACCTGCAGTTCGTCACGTTCCTCATCATCACCGTCTGGCTCATCCAGCGCGGGTCGACCGAGTCCAAGGAGCCCGGCAAGGCGGGCCGCGAGTCCGACGAGGACCAGCAGGTCGGCCGTCACGCCGACGCGGACTCGCCGAAGTGGGCGCGCGTCGGCGGCTGGCGGCAGCGGCTGTACGAGAACTCGCTGCTGGTCGTCATGGCGACGATCTGGATCGCCTCGTGGTTCGCGCAGTCGGTGACGGGGTGGAGCGAGTTCAACTCCGACCAGCTCCAGCACCGGCAGCACACGGTGTCCTGGCTGGGCTACCTCGGCAAGCCGGACTTCTGGGAGGCGACGTTCCAGAACTGGCAGTCGGAGTTCCTGGCGGTCGGCTCGATGGTCGTCCTGAGCATCTACCTGCGCCAGCGCGGGTCGCCCCAGTCCAAGCCGGTCGGCGCGGGGCACCACGAGACCGGCGTCGAGGGCTAGAGGCAGCACCACTGACGCGGGCGGGCGCGGGACCTAGATTCCGGGCGCCCGTTGCCACCAGTGCCGTTACCCCGCCGCCGCGCCGGCGGTCCTGGTCTGCGTCATGCCCCTCATCACCTTCGGAGGTCCCGAATGATCCGACGCGCACGTGCCGCCGCGGCCGCCCTCGTGGCCGCGACCGGCGTCGCGCTCGTCCCCGCCGGCGCGCAGGCCGCGTCGTGGCTGGATCCCGGCCGCGGCGCGACCTACGTGCCGGTGCCCGACGGGCTCATGGAGCATCGCGTCACCGAGGCCACCGTCCAGATCGGCGACGAGCGCTACACGACGCGCACCGACTTCCTGGTGGCATCCGACCGCGCCCGGGTGCGCTCGTACGACGCCGGCACCGGCGCGCTGGTCGTCGAGGACGCCTCGGCCGGCGACACCTGGCGGTCGTGGTGGGCCGAGACGAACGTCCTGCGCACCTACCGGATGTCGCGGCCCGGGCGCCCGGTGCAGCGCTCGGCGCGCACCGAGGCGGCGATCCTGCGCGAGCAGGTCGCGCGCGGCTGGCTGCGCGTGACGTCCGAGACCGTCCATGGCGGCGTCCCGGCGCTCGTCCTCGAGCTCGGGCACGACGCGCCGGACACCTCGGCGGCGTCGGAGCGCATCGTGGTCGAGAAGGGCTCCTACCGGACGCTCGAGCGCCGCGCCGTGCTGCGCGCGTTCGTCGAGGCCGGCCGCGAGGTCCGCAGCGAGTCGACGGTGAAGGTCGTCGTCGACGAGGACCTGCCGCGCGACGACGCCCAGCTGGCGATGGCCGACCACCCCGGCGCGCGCGTCGTGGGCGGCGGCGACGGCGAGGCGACCGCGGCGCGGAAGTCGAGCAGGGCGAAGGCGAAGGCGAAGGCGCGCGCCAAGGCACAGGCGAAGGCCAAGGCGCGCGCGAAGGCCAAGGCGAAGGCGACGCGGCGGGGGTAGGCGCCGGTGCGCGTGCGGCAGCCGATCGCGCGCGGCGTCGCGGCGGCCCTGGCGGCGTCCGCGGCGCTCGCGTGTGCGTCGCCGGCGGCCGCCGAGGAGGCGCCGTCGCCGGCGGCCGCCGCGG
>JACRMD010000390.1 GCA_016215085.1 Solirubrobacterales bacterium
CGCGTTGACCACCGCGCCGAGCACGACGAGCGCGCCGACCGCCTCCTGCGGCCCGAGCAGCGCCACGAGCAGCGGCGCCGCCAGCAGCGCGAACCCGAAGCCGGCCGTGCCCTGCAGCAGGCCGCCGGCGAAGACGGCGAGGACCGTCACGCCTCGACGTCCTCCCGGTGCGCGCCGAACCACGCCGCCTGGCGCTCCATCCGCTCGCGCGCGGGCGCCTCGCGCGGCAGCCCGTACACCGTCCCGGGGAAGTCGAGCTCGCGCTGCACGGCCCAGATGTCGTCGTGGCGGTCGGGCGGCAGCACCTGCGCGGGATCGCCGACCGCGACCCACCCGATCGGCACGACGGCGTCCTCGGGCAGGACCGTGTTGACCTGCACGACGCCGTGGATGCGCACCTCGGCGCCGGGGCCAAGCCGCGCGCCCGGGAACAGCGCGCACCCGGTGGCCAGGAAGCAGCCCTCCCCCACCTGCGCGCCGTTGACGTGCGCGTGCGGCCCGACGAGCACGTCGTCGCCGAGCACGACCGGGTGGGCGGCGCGTCCGCGCACGACGGCGTGCTCCATGACCACGCAGCGCGCGCCGACCTCGATCCGCCCGTCCTCGGCGGTCAGCACCGCGCCGAAGAGGATCCTCGCGTCGGGGCCGACCCGCACGTCGCCGGCGAGCACCGCGTTGGGCGCCACGTAGGCGCTCGGGTGGACGTCGGGGACGCGGAACCGGTGGCGCAGGCGCATCGCCCCATGGTGACGGGCCGCAACGACGAGCGGCGGCCCGGAGGCCGCCGCTCGAGCGAACGCCTGGTGGCGCGCGCGCCTACGAGGACGAGCCGCCCTGCGCGATGCGCAGGAACGTCTCCCAGCGGCGCTTGTCGCGGGCGGCGACGCGCGCGGCCTCGGAGCCCTCCTCGGCCTGCTCGAGCTCGCGCTCGGCCGTGCGGAGCTTGTCCTGGAGCTCGCCGCTGTTCAGCGAGCCCGGGTCGACCGCCTCCTCGACGAGGATCAGCACGCCGTTCTCGGAGACCTGGACGTAGCCCTCGCCCTGGGCGAGCGTGACGACGTCGGACTCCGACTTGTACAGCCGCAGCTCGGTCGGGTCGAGCATGCCGAGCAGCGGCTGGTGGTTGGCCAGGATGCCGATCGAGCCCGTGCCGGTGCGCGTCGACACCATCTCGACCTCGTCGTTGAAGACCTCCCCCTCGGGGGTGAGGACCTCGGCCTTGAACTTCGTGCGGGCCACGGCCGCCTAGCCCTTCTTGGCGGCCTCGACGACGCCCTCGATCGTGCCCTGCAGCAGGAACGCCGACTCGGGCAGCTCGTCGTGCTGGCCGTCGAGGATCTCCTTGAAGGAGCGGATCGTCTCGGCGATCGGCACGTACTGGCCCGGGGTGCCGGTGAACTGCTCGGCGACGTGGAACGGCTGGGACAGGAAGCGCTCGATCTTGCGGGCGCGCTGCACCGTGACCTTGTCCTCGTCGGAGAGCTCGTCGATGCCGAGGATCGCGATGATGTCCTGCAGCTCCTTGTAGCGCTGCAGGATGCCCTTGACCGCGTTGGCGACCTCGTAGTGCTCCTGGCCGACGATGTCGGGCTTGAGGATCGTCGAGGTCGAGTCCAGCGGGTCGACGGCCGGGTAGATGCCCTTCTCCGAGATGGAGCGCGAGAGCACCG
>JACRMD010000391.1 GCA_016215085.1 Solirubrobacterales bacterium
ACGGCGTGCGCGTGGCGGGCGACGTCGAAGCGCGGGTCGTCGGCCCAGTGGGCGGCGCCCAGCGGCGGGCGGACGAGGCGGCGGCGGAAGCGCGGCACCGCGTCCAGGCGCGCGTCGAGGTGGCGGCGCAGCGCGGCCAGCGACGGCGGCTCGCCGCCGAAGCGCAGGGTCCAGCCGACGTGCAGCGGCGCCTGCGGGGTCTCCAGGTCGAGGAAGGCGAGGTCCAGCGCGCTGAGGCGGTCCACCACGGCCCATCCTCGCCGATCGGGACCGCGCATGCGAGCGCGGGCGGCTCAGGCCGACCTCACGCTCCTGGCGCGTAGACGCTCGCCATCTCGCTCAAGTTCGCAGCGCACCTGCCGCTTAACGGCGGGAGGCGCCCCCACACGGGCGCCTCCGAACGGTACGCCGTACTTGGTGACTAGACACGCCAAGACACGGTGGCACCCCCTTGGAACAGGGCCGCATTCCGTTGCGGCTCCCATGGACGGATTCCCTGCGGTGACGGCGCCCGGCCTGGCAGCTTCGGCGTCGTCGTCGCGGTGCGCAGGATGCACGTCACGCGTCCATCGCGCCATCCCCACTTCTGGGGACCTTTAGCCCTTTTGGACGGATGTCCTAGGGACATAAGCGCGCCCGCCTAGAGGGTCCGGTCAGCGCGCCGACGTCGCGCCCGCCCGGGCGTCAGCCGGCGCCGTCGCCGACCGTTGGTGAGGGTCGCTCAGCGGCGGCCGGTCAGGCGGCCTTGGGGAGCGCGTAGCCGTGCACGCGCGCCTCGAACCCGAGCTCGCGCTCGAAGTCCGCGTCGGTCGTGTGCTGGAAGTGCAGCCCGCTGCGCTCCAGCACCCGCACGAAGGCCTCCACGAGCTCGCCGTCGAGCTGGGCGCCGGAGACGCGGCGCAGCTCGGCGATCGCCTCGGACTGCGGCACCGGCGTGCGGTACGAGTCGCGGGCGGTCATGACGTCGTAGGTGTCGGCGATCGAGATCATGCGCGACAGCCGCGGGATCTCCTCGCCGGCGAGGCCGCGGGGGTAGCCGCGGCCGTCGATGCGCTCGTGGTGGGCGAGGATGATGTCGGCGACGGGGCCGTAGCCGTCGATGCGCCGGACCAGGCGCGCACCCTGGTACGGGTGCGTTCGCACGATCTTCCAGTCCTCCTCGTCGAGCTTGCGGTCGGCGAGCAGGATGCGGTCGGGGAAGGCGAACTTGCCGATGTCGTGCAGCAGGCCGGCCGTGTGCACGAGCTCCTGCTCGGCGTCGTCGCAGCCGACCTCGCTGGCGATCGCCTTGGCGTAGCGGGCGACGGCGGCGGAGTGGCGGGCGGTCATGCGGTCGCGCAGCGACAGCGTCTGCACCAGCGCGGCGAGGACGCCGACCTGCAGCGAGGCCAGCTGGGTCGAGCGGACCTCGAGCACGTCGGCGCGCTCCTGGGAGAGCAGCAGCTCGCGCGTGAGGACCTGGAAGAGGAACTGGACGCCGATCAGGGCGATCAGCGGGGAGAGGCCGAGCTCGCGGTACGTGATGGCCACGCCGACCGTCAGGGCGCAGGCGAGGCCCTCGGACGGCAGCATCGGCAGGAACATCGTGCGGACCTGCACCGAGAACGGCTTGCCGAGCTCGAGCCCCCACGGGACCGCCACGAGCAGGAAGTTCAGGGTGTTGACGGCGAGGAAGACCGCGGCGACGGCGAGGCCGAGGTCGAGGTTGTGCAGCGTGTCGAGCTCGAGCGCGCGGACCGCCATCGCGCCGACGAACGGGTAGGTGGCGTACGCGCACAGGTTGATGAGCACGCCCGAGCGCGGCGTGCGTACGCGGACCATGTCGACGACGATCGACAGCAGCGCCATCGCCACCGCGGGCGCCGGCCCGAGGAAGAACATGGCGAGGATGAACGCCATGAACGAGCTCGAGAGCCGCAGGCTGCGGGTCTCGATGGCCAGCCGCTCGCTGACCAGCGCCAGCGCGGCCAGGAGGATCACCAGGGGCACCGGCTCCCAGTCGGAGGCGCGCGAGGTCATCACGGCGCCGACCAGCGACCCCGAGAGGAGCAGCACCTGCAACGTGGCGATCGTCCGACGCGCCATCAAACCTGCATATCGGACGTTCGGCCCCGTTCCTTAGCCGACCGGAAGACGGCGTAAGGTGCCGTCCGTGGCGTCCATGGGGAGCTCGCTGCGCGTGCCCGGGTTCGCCCCGCTCGCCGGGTCCTACGCCCTCAACGAGCTCGGAGACAACTTCGGCATCGTCGCGCTGGCCGTGCTCGTCCTCGACGAGACGGGCTCGGCGCTGGGCACGGCCGCCCTCTTCCTGGCCGCGAAGTTCCTCCCCGCACTGGTCGCGCCCGCCATGGTCGCGGCGCTGGACCGCCGGCCGGTCGGCCGCGTGCTCCCCGTCTTCTACGTGGTGGAGGCGGCCGCGTTCGCGGCGCTGGCGCTGGTGGCGGGCTCGTTCTGGCTGCCCGCGGTGCTCGTGCTGGGCTTCGTCGACGGCCTCGTCGCGCTCACGGCGCGCGGCCTCTCGCGCGGCGCCGTGGCCACGACGCTGCAGCCGGCCGGGCTGCTGCGCGAGGGCAACGCGCTGCTCAACGTCGCGTTCGCCGTGACGAGCGCGGGCGGCCCGGCGCTCGCCGGCCTGGTCGTCAGCGCGGGCGGGCCGGCGCTGGCCCTGTGGATCGACGCCGGGTCGTTCCTGGCCGTCGCCGTGCTGCTGGCGGCCTACCGGCGGGTGCTGCCGGTGCCCGCCCCCGCCGAGCGGCGCGAGCCCTGGTCCACGCGCGTGCGCGACGGCATCCGCTACGTGCGCCGGCACCCGGTCGCCGGGCGGCTGGTGGGCGGCGAGGCGCTGGCGATCGTCTTCTTCACGATCGCCGTGCCGATCGACGTCGTCTACGCCAAGGAGACCCTCGACGCGGGCGACCTCGGGTTCGGCCTGCTGCTGGCCTCGTGGGGCGTCGGGATCCTGCTCGGCTCGGCGATCTTCGCGCGGGCGCGGAGCTGGCCGGTCGCGACGCTGGTGCTGCTCTCGACGGCGGCGATCGGCGCGGGCTACGGCGGGATGGCGCTGGCGCCCGGCCTGGCCGTCGCCTGCCTGGCCAGCGTGGTGGGGGGCACGGGCAACGGCGTGCAGTGGGTCGCGGTGATGACCGCGCTGCAGGAGTCCGTGCACGACGACTACCAGGCACGCGCCGCCGGCCTGCTCGAGTCGGCGGCCGCGGCGATGCCCGGCGTCGGCTTCGTCGTGGGCGGCGTGATCGCCTGGGCGGCCGACCCGCGCGTGGCGTTCCTCGTCGCCGCGTTCGGCGTGCTGCTGCTGACGCTCGCGTGGGCGCGCAAGCCGCTCGTGCACGAGCCGGCCGCCGCGTAGGCTCGAAGGGGTGGACGACCTGCTCGACCGCCTCGACGTCGCGCTCGTCCGCGCCGGCAACCCCGGGCCGCTCACGCTGTCGGGCACCAACACGTGGCTGGCCGGCCGCGACCCCGCGTGGGTCGTGGACCCCGGGCCGCTGCTCGGCGACGGCCGCTGCGCGTGCACGCCGTGCCCGGCCACGCGCCCGACCACCTCTGCTACGGCTTCGGGCCCGCGTGCTTCACGGGCGACGCGGTGCTCGGCGAGGGCTCGGTCTTCATCGCGCCCGACCGCGGCGCGCTGCGCGGCTACCTCGACGGGCTGGGCCGGCTGCGCTCCGCGGGCTACGCCGTGCTGCTGCCCGGCCACGGGCCGCCGGCCGCCGACGCGGCGGCGAAGCTCGACGCGTACGTCGCGCACCGGCTGGACCGCGAGCGCCGGCTGGTGGAGGCCCTGGACGCCGGCCTGCGCACCGTCGACGAGCTGCTCGACGCGGCGTGGTCGGACGCGCCCGCGGCCCTGCGGGGCGCCGCGAGCGTCACGCTCGTGGCCCACCTCGACAAGCTCGAGGAGGAGGGCCGGCTCCCGGACGGGGTGGAGCGGCCGGCCTGGCGGGCGTAGGCTCCGCCGATGCCTGACGAGCGCGTCACGTTCTGCCGGATCTGCGAGGCGCACTGCGGCATGGTCGCCACGGTGCGCGACGGGGAGGTCGTCAAGCTCCGCCCGGACAAGGAGCACCCGCTGTCGGCGGGCTACGCGTGCCCAAAGGGCATCGCCATGCTCGACGTCCAGAACGACCCCGACCGCGTCACGCACCCGCTGCGCCGGCGGCCCGACGGCACCTTCGAGCGGATCTCGTGGGACACGGCGATCGGCGAGATCGGGGCGCGGCTGCGCGCCATCCGCAGCGCCCACGGCGGCGACGCGATCGGGTGGTACATGGGCAACCCGGGCGCGTTCTCCTACTCGCACCCGATCTGGGTCAAGGGCTTCCTCGACGCGCTCGGCTCGCCGCACTACTACACGGCCTCCTCGCAGGACGTGGCCAACCGCTTCGCGGCCAGTGCGCTGCTGTACGGCTCGCCGGTCGTCGTGCCGATCCCCGACCTCCAGCGCACCTCGTTCGTGCTGCTGGTCGGCGCCAACCCGCTGGTCTCCCACGGCAGCGTGCTCACCGCGCCGCGGATCAAGGACCAGCTGCACGCGATCGTCGCCCGCGGCGGCCGCGTCGTCGTGGTCGACCCGCGGCGCTCGGAGACCGCGCGGCAGTTCGAGCACGTGGCGGTGCGGCCCGACACCGACGCGTGGCTGCTGCTCTCGCTGCTGCACGTGGTCTTCGCCGAGGGCCTGGCCGACCGCGAGGCGCTCGCGCGGCAGGCCGTGGGCGGCGCCTGGCTCGAGGACGCGGTCCGCGCGTTCGCGCCCGAGGACACCGAGGCGCGCACGGGCGTGCCGGCGGCGACGGTCCGCGAGCTCGCGCGGGCGCTGGCCACGGCCGGCGGCGGCGCGGTCTATGGGCGCACCGGCTCGTGCCTGGGGCGCTTCGGCACGCTGGTGGCCTTCCTGCTCGACGCGCTCAACGTCGTGACCGGCAACCTCGACGCGCCGGGCGGCGCGGTGTTCGGCCGGCCCGCCGTCGCGCTCGACGACGTCGCCGAGCAGATCGGGCTGGACACCTACGGCGCGCGGCGCTCGCGCGTCGGCGGCTTCCCCGACGTCCTGGGCGCGATGCCCGCGTCGCTGATCCCGCAGGAGATCCGCACCGGCGGGCCCGGCCGGCTGCGGGCGCTGGTCGTCAGCGCCGGCAACCCGGTGCTGTCGGTGCCCGCCGGCGAGGCCATGGAGGCGGCGCTGGGCGAGCTGGACCTCTGCGTCTCGATCGACCTGTACGTCAACGAGACCGGGCGCCACGCCGACTATGTCCTGCCCGCGACGACGTTCCTGGAGCGCGAGGACCTGCCGATCGCCTTCCTCGGCTTCTACACGACGCCGTTCGTGCAGTGGACCGAGCCGGTCGTCGCGCCGCGCGGCGAGGCCCGCGACGAGTGGGAGGTGATCGACGCGCTGGGCCGCGAGCTCGGCGTCGTCCCCAACCCCGACGCGCGCGTGCGCCGGCTCGGGCGGCTCGGGCGGCTCGTCACGCCGCGGCGGCTGGCCGACCTGCTGCTGCGCGTCGGCCCCGAGCGGCTGTCGCTGAAGAAGGTGGCCCGCCACCCGCACGGGCTCGTGCTCGGCGAGCACGTCGCCACCGGCGTGCTGCGCGAGAAGCTGCGCCACCGCGACGGCCGCGTCCACCTCGACCCGGCGCCGATCCGCGCCGAGGTCGACCGGCTGGCGGCCGAGCCGGCGGCCGGGGACGAGGCCTTCCCGCTGCGGCTCATCGGGCTGCGCGAGCTGCGCTCGCACAACTCGTGGATGCACAACAGCCCGCTGCTGACGCGCGGCG
>JACRMD010000383.1 GCA_016215085.1 Solirubrobacterales bacterium
ACGACGGCGACGACGGTGATCGAGACGGTGCGTCCGGCGCCGATCGTCGGCGAGCCCGTGGCCGGCGCCGTGCAGGGCGTCGTCGACGCGCTCGTCCCGCCGGCACGCTGACCCGCCGGCGCGGCCCGGCCGGGCCCTAGGATCCACCGCCCGTCGCCATCGTCCTCGCCCTCGCGGCGGCCGCCAGCTGGGGCACCGCCGACTTCCTGGCCGGGCTGGCCAGCCGGCGCGTCGCCGTCCCGATCGTCCTGCTGCTCGTCGAGGGCGCCGGCGTCGTCGTGATGCTCGTGATCGCCGCCGCCACGGGCGCGGCCTGGTTCGCCGACGGGAGCGACGCGCTGCTGGCCGCCGCCGCGGGCCTGGCGGGCGTCACCGCGCTGGGCTGCTTCTACCGCGCGCTGGCCATCGGGACGATGAGCGTCGTCGCCCCGATCTCGGCCAGCGGCGTCGCGCTGCCGGTCGTGGTCGGCATCGCCACCGGCGACCGCCCGTCGGCGGTCCAGGCCGTCGGCCTCGCGGCGATCGTGCTCGGCGTGGTCGTGGCCTCGCGGGAGAGCCACGAGTCCGAGGCCCACGCCCGCGCCAGCCGGGCGAGCATCCTCCTGGCGCTGCTGGCCGCGCTCGGCTTCGGCAGCTTCTTCGCGCTGTCGGACCCGGCGTCGGACGGCTCGGTCGTCTGGACGCTGGTGCTCGTCCGCGCGACCGCGCTGCCGCTCGTGGCGGGCGTCGCGCTGGCCACCCGGGCGCGGCTGCCGGAGCGGCGGCTCGGGCTGGGCATCGCCGGGGTGGGGCTGATCGACCTCACCGCGACGGCGCTGATCGCGCTGGCCCAGCGCGAGGGCGCCCTGAGCACCGTCTCGGTGCTCGGCAGCATGTATCCGGTGGTGACCGTGATGCTCGCCGCGGCGGTGCTCAAGGAGCGCGTGCGGCCCGACCAGCTGGCCGGCATCGGCGGCGCCCTGACCGGCGTCGCCATGGTCGCGGCCGGGTGACACACTCGGCCCGTGGTCGCCCAGCTCGCCGCGGCGCTGATCTCGATGGCGCTCTACGCGCGTCGCTGCGCGACGCTCGCGGGCACGCACCGCGCGGTGCCGCGGTGGCGCCAGGCGTGCTTCCACGGCGGCGCGGTGCTGATGGTCGCCGTGCTGGCCTCGCCGGTCGGCGCCAACGACGACGAGCTGTTCTGGGTGCACATGGTCGAGCACCTCGTGCTCTCCGATGTCGGCGCGCTGCTGCTGGTGGTCGGCCTCACCGGCCCGGTGCTCGCCCCGATCCTGCGCATCAGGGCCTTCGACCGGCTGCGCGTGCTCGCCCACCCGCTCGTCGCGCTCCCGCTGTGGGCGATCAACCTGTACGCCTGGCACATGCCGGTGCTGCACGAGGCGGCCGTCGAGCACGACGCCGTCCACGCGCTGCAGCACCTGTGCTTCATCTTCTTCGGCGCCAACGTGTGGATGTGCCTGCTGGGCCCGCTGCCGATGCCGCGGTGGTTCGGCACCGCGGCACGCGCCGGCTACATCGTGGCCGAGCGGCTGCTGGGCGCGATCCTCGCCAACGCGCTGCTCTTCGGCGGCCGCGCCTTCTACGACGTCTACGCGGCAGGCGAGCGCGCGCACGGCATCACGCCCGAGGGCGACCAGGTGGCGGCCGGCGCGGTGATGATGGTCTGGGAGTCGCTGCTGACCATCGGCCTGTTCTGCTGGCTGTTCCTGCGGGCGGCGCGCGAGAGCGACGAGCGCCAGGAGCTGCTGGAGCTCGCCGCCGCCCGCGGCGTGCCGCTGACCGAGGACCGCGCCGCGCGGGCCGTGCAGGCCGGGCGCGGCGCGGACCTCCGCGCGCGCATCGAGGCTCAGGCCAGCGGCCGGTAGGTCCCGAAGTACCAGGTGTTCCCCTCGGGGTCCTTCGCCGCGTAGTCGCGCGAGCCGTAGTCGGTGTCGCGCAGCTGCATCGTGATCTCCGCGCCGGCCGCGCGCGCGCGGTCGTGGTGGGCGTCGGCGTCCTCGACGGCGACGTAGCAGCACGCGTGGCCGGGCTCGCCGTGGCGCTGCGGCGCGGGCATCAGGACGGCGTCGCCCAGCCGCAGCTCGACGTGCCCGAGCTCGCCGTCGGGGCCCTCGTGGACGGCGTGGCGCTCGAAGCCGAAGGCGTCGCACAGGAAGTCGATCGCCGCGCGCGGGTCGGCGTAGGGGATGATCGGGCTGATCGTGGACATGGCCGCGACGCTACGCCGCCACGCCGAACCCGTCTTGGACGTCCATGACCGAGGCGGCGAACGCGGCCGGCGGCCGCCCGGCCAGCGCGCGGAACTCGCGGTTGAGGTGCGGCTGGTCGGCGAAGCCGCAGGCGGCGGCGACCGCGGCGGGCGCCTCGCCCGCCCGCAGCCGGGCGGCCGCGCGCTCGAAGCGCAGCACCCGCGCCAGCGCCTTGGGCGGCAGGCCGACCTCCTCGCCGAAGCGCGCGGACAGGTGCCGGCCGCTGCAGCGCAGCTCGCGGCAGAGCTCCGCGACCGCCAGCCGCCCGCCGCTCTCCTCCAGCCGCGACCACGCGTAGGCGACGTCGGGCCGGGGCGGCGGGGCGTCGCGCAGCCGGCCCAGCAGGAACGCGTCGAACGCGCGGAAGCGCGCGTCCCACGTCGGCAGCGACGCCAGGCGCTCCGGGAGGTGGCGGTCGAGCACGGCGTCGAGCGCGACCGTCCGGCCGGTGAGCTCGCGCATCGGCAGCCCGAGCAGCACGCGCGCGCCGAGCGGCGTGAGGTTGACCTGGATGCCCGCCTGGCGGCCGTCGTCGGCCACGACGACCGGCGCGTCGTAGAGGCCGGCCACGAACGACGTGTGCGACGCCCCGTCGACGTCGATCGCGGGGCCGAGGCCGACGATGAGCACGATGCCGGCGTGCGGCACCTCGAGCCGCCGGACCGGGTCGCGCAGCGCCTGCGCGTAGCCCTCGTACCCGCTGCGCACGAACGGCGCCAGGAGCGGGTGGGGCGCGCGGTGGACGAGCACCCACGACCCCCGATCGGACTCCCCGCGCACCACCACGGGCGCCAGTCTGCCGGGCGGCTAGCGGGTGAGCAAGAGGTCCGCGCTCGTCGCGTCGACGACCACGCGGTCGCGGCCGTCGCGCTTGGCCTGCAGCAGCGCCGCGTCGGCGCGGCGGTACAGCTCCTCCCAGCCCACGCCGTCGCCCCGGCCGGCGGAGATGCCGGCGGAGATCGTCACGGCGATGCCGCCGGGGCGGCGCGCGGCGACCGCGGCGCGCTGGCGGTCGGCGATCTCCTGCGCCTCGCCGACGCCCGCGCCGGGGAGGACGAGCACGAACTCCTCGCCGCCGAGCCGGTAGACGAGGTCGAACGCGCGCAGCTGGCTGCGCAGCACCTCGGCGGTCTCGCGCAGCACGACGTCGCCGACGTCGTGGCCGTGGACGTCGTTGACCTGCTTGAAGCGGTCGAGGTCGTAGACCACCAGGGCGACCGAGCCGTCGGTGGCGCGCGCCTGCGTCTCGAGCTCGTCCCACCGCGGCCCGAGCGCCGCGCGGTTGAGCAGGCCCGTGAGGTGGTCGAAGCGGGACTCGTGGCGGAGCTGCAGCTCGGTGTCGCTGAGCGACATCGTGAAGAACACGATGCCCGCGAGCGTGCCCAGCGCGGCGAGCACGTAGGTCGGGTCGTCGGCGAGGGCCGCGGGCTGCGTCAGCCCGACGGCCGCGATGAGCAGGGCGCTGCCGGCGAAGCCCGTCCAGACCACGGCGCGGCGGAAGCGGTTGGCCATGAGCGCGGCGGGCAGCACGACGAGCGGCAGCAGCGGGCTCGCAGGCCCGCCGGTCACCACCGAGGAGGCCGCGATCAGCACCGACGTGCTGACGAAGCTCAGCGCGACCATCCGCTCGGGGCGCGGGCTCACGGCGGTGCGGCGCTCGAGCGTCAGCAGCTGGATGGCCGTCAGCGCGAAGAAGGCCAGCGGCCACCAGCCGAACCACGGGCCGCAGACGGCGAAGAGCGCCCCGTTGAGGAACGCCGCCACGAGGCGCGTGACGCGCACGCGGGCGCCCGCCTCGAGCATGCGGGCGCGATCGCCTTCCGTGGGGCACAGCCACGAGCCCGTCGGGTGGTCCATCCCACTGAGCGTCGGCCTCCCGGAGCCGGACTTGAGCCTGCGGTCCGTTTGTCGTCCGCAACGTGCGGGAAGGCCGATGCGCACCATGCCGTCGCCCTTCCTGCGCAAGATCGCCGACTTCGCCCGCAGCCCGCAGGGCCGCAAGGTGGCCACGGAGGCCAAGCGGCTTGCCAAGGACCCGGCGACGCGCCGCCGCATCGACGACGCGCGCCGCAAGCTCATGGCCCGCGGCGGGAAGCCCACCGCGCCCCGCTAGAGCGACACGCCGAGGAGCTCCTGGAGCTCGTCGATCGTCGTGCCCGCGCGGGTGTGGTGGACGACCGCCATGCCCAGCTCGCGGGCCGGCTCGAGGTTGAACGGCAGGTCGTCGACGAACACGCACTGCCCGGGGAGCAGCCCGATCCGCTCCGCGCCCAGCTCGTACATCCGCGGGGCCGGCTTGCGCATGCCCTCCAGCCCCGAGATCACGATCCCGTCGAAGAGCTCGTCGAGCAGGTCGGCCGGGTAGCGCTCAGCGCCCCACGAGTTCGAGATGAGCCCCGTGCGGATGCCCGCCGCGCGGAACCGCCGCACCGCCTCGAGCATCTCCGGCTCGGGGTGGAAGCCGGCGAAGACGCGGTCGATCATCCCCTCGGCCCGCTCGGGCGCCAGGCCGAGGGCCTTGGCGAGCCCGGCCGAGAAGACGTCCTCGTCGACCTTGCCCTCCTCGAAGGCGATGAGCAGGTCGCGCGCCTCGCGGTCGTGGCGGAACGCGTCGCGGACCGTGTGGGGCGCCAGCCCCTCGGCCTCGCAGAACTCGCCGAACGCCGCGAACAGGTCCGTCGTCAGCACGCCGCCCCAGTCCAGGAGCAGCCCCTCACGCGCCACGGGTCAGCGCCTCCGCGCGCTCGGCCAGCTCGACGACGCCGTCGCCGAAGGACTTCAGGTACGGGTCGTCGGACATGCCCGACGACGCGCGCTTGAAGTTGCCCTCCATGAACACGATCGCCTTCCACAGCGCGAGCGTCTGGTACCAGCGGATGTCGGTCATCGACCGGCCCGAGCGCTCCTCGTAGCGCGCCAGCAGCTCGGCCTTCAGCGGGAAGCCGTCGCCGCGCGTCACGGCCGACAGCTCGAACATCCCCAGCGGCGGGTCGTCGCGGTCGACCCACAGCGTGCAGAGGTAGCCGAGGTCGGCCAGCGGGTCGCCGATGGTCGACATCTCCCAGTCGAAGATCGCGATCACCCGCGCCGGCGACTGCGGGGCCATCATCACGTTGCCCAGCCGGTAGTCGCCGTGGACGATCGTGGACGGGGGCGACTCGGGCATGTGCTTGCGCAGCCAGGCGCCCACGGTCTCCACCGCGGGGATCTCGCGCGTCTTGTTGTGGTCCCACAGCCCGAGGAAGCGGCGGACCTGGCGCTCGAGGTAGCCCTCGGGCTTGCCGAAGCCCTCCAGGCCGGCCGCGCGCCAGTCGACCGCGTGGACCTCGACCAGCGCGTCGATGAGCTCCTCGCCCATCCGCCGGCGGTCCTCCGGCGAGTCGATCTCGGGCGGGATCGACCCGGTGACGACGAGCCCCTCCATCTCCTGCATGACGTAGAAGGGCGCGCCGAGCACCGACTCGTCCTCGCAGACGGCGAGCACCTTCGGCACCCGCGCGCGGCCCTCCAGCGCGGAGAGGACCCGAGCCTCGCGCAGCATGTCGTTGGCGCTCGGCGGGATCGGGGGCCGCGGCGGGCGGCGCAGGACGAAGCGGGCGTCACCGCGCCGCACGAGGTAGGTGATGTTGGAGTGGCCCTCGCCGACCATGGTGAACTCGGGCTCGCCCTCGCCCAGGCCGCTCTCGTCCAGGAACGGCAGCAGCCGCTCGAGGACGACCAGCGGCGGGCGCTGTCCGGCGTCGGCGTCGGTGGCGACGATGTCGTCGGGGGCGATGTCGTGGGCCATCAGGCGAGGTCTCCGGTCGCGGCCTGCGTGGACAGGCCCTGCATGGCCAGCTTGAAGCACTCGCGCGCGATCGTCATGCGGTGCACCTCGCTGGCCCCGTCGTAGATCCGCGCGGCGCGCGCGTCCTGGAAGATCCGCCCGACCGGGAGCTCCAGCGCGATGCCGGCGGCGCCGTGGATCTGGACGGCGCGGTCGGCGACGCGGCCGAGCGCCTCCGACACGAACACCTTGGTCATCGCCACCTCCTGGCGGTGGGGCAGGCCGCGCTCGAGCTTCCACGCCGTGTGGAGCACCATCAGCCGGGACGCGTAGAGGTCCATCGCCGAGTCGGCGATCATCGCCTGCAGCATCTGGTGGCGCGCGAGCTCCTTGCCGAACGCCTTGCGCTCCAGCAGCCGCTTGGCGCTGAGGTCCAGCGCGCGCTGCGCCTGCCCGATCCAGCGCATCGCGTGCGCGAGCCGCCCGCCGGCCAGCCGCTTCTGGGCGATGACGAAGCCCTCGCCCTCCATGCCGAGCAGGTTCTCCGCGGGCACGCGCACGTCGGCGAGCGTGATGTAGGGGTGGCCGCCGGGGGAGTGCGAGCCGAGCCAGTCCGGGTCGTGCTCGACCTCCCAGCCGGGCGTGTCGGTCGGGACGATGATCAGCGAGTAGTCCCGGTGGCCGCGATGCCCCGCCTCCTCGTCCAGCCCCGTCTTGGCCACGACGATCGCGAAGGCGGCGCCGATCGCGCCCGTGATGCACCACTTGCGGCCGTTGAGGACCCAGTCGTCGCCGTCACGCACCGCGGTCGTCTCCAGGTTGGTGGGGTCGCTGGAGGCGACGTCGGGCTCGGTCATCGCGAAGCACGAGCGGATCTCGCCGGCGGCCAGCGGGCGCAGCCAGCGCTCCTTCTGCGCGTCGGTGCCGGCGAGCAGCAGCGTGTGCATGTTGCCCTCGTCGGGCGCCATGCAGTTCATGCCCAGCGCGCCGAGCGGGGCGGTCCCGAGCTCCTGGGAGATGAGCGCCATGCCCAGCACGCCGACGCCGAGGCCGCCGTACTCCTCGGGCAGGTGCGGGGTGTAGATGCCGCGCTCGCGGGCGCGCTCGCGCAGCCGCTCCACCACGTGCCAGGAGCCGAGCACGTCGTCGGGGTCGGCGATGTCGGCCTCCGCCGGGCGGACGTCCTCGTCGAGGTAGTCGCGGACCCGCTGGAGCAGCAGCTGCAGCTCCACCGGGACGGTGAAGTCGATGACGCCCTCGGGCGCCGCGGCGGTGGTCATCAGAGGATCTCCTCCATCAGGGATCGGAACTGCGCGACCCACCGGCGCTGGGCGGCGGGCGGCTCGAGCTGCTGCACGAGGAACCCCTCGAGCGCGGCGTTGACGGTGTGGCCGACGGCCTCGGCGTCGCGGTCGGCCCGGATCGAGCCGTCGGCCTGGCCGGCGCGGACGAGCTCCACCATGTACTCGCGCTGGCGCGCCTGCACGCGGCGGGCGACGCCGGCGAGCTCGGGGCGGCTGGTGGTCGCCGCGAGATGGCACGAGATCAGCAGCCGGTAGAACGGCGTGCGCGAGGTGTACAGCCGCGCGGACTCGTCGATCAGCGCGAAGAGCCGCGCGCGGCCGGTGCCCGCCGAGCTGGCGGCGACGACCTGGTCGGCATGGCGGCGGATGGCCTCCTTGTAGACCGCCTCCACCAGGCCCTCCTTGGACCCGAAGTGGTGGTAGAGCGCCCCCTTGGTGACGCCGACGTCGGCGGCCACCGCGTCGAAGCGCGCGCCCAGGCCCTCGGCCGCGAACCGCTCGATCGCGGCGTCGAGCAGGCGCTGGCGGGTGACCTCGGCGGCGGCGGCCCGGACTGACATGCCTACCCGAAGGTATGTGAAATTCGGCCAGGGTGCAAGCGATCGCGTGTGCGGAGGCGCGCGGAGGGGCATCCCGGGCGCAACCTTCGGCACCGCTAGCGTGTCCGTTCTCCAGATGCCCCTCCTTCGCACGCTCCCCCTGCTCCTGCTGGCGTGCGCGGTCCTCGCCGTGCCCGCGCAGGCCTCCAAGACCCAGGAGGTCACCTTCGAGGCGCCCCGCGACCTCCTCGACCCGGCGACCCGCGACCAGACCTTCTCCGAGCTCGACTCGCTCGGCGTCCGCGCGCTGCGCGTCGTCCTCTACTGGCACGACGTCGCGCCCGAGGGCGACTCGCGCGTGAAGCCCAAGGCCGACATGACCGACCCGTCGGTGTACGACTGGTCGCGCTACGCGCCGGTCCTCGACGAGGCGCACAAGCGCGGCTGGAACCTGCACCTGACGGTCTCGGGCCCGGTGCCGCGGTGGGCCACCAACGGCGCCCGCGACACCGTGACCCGGCCGAGCCCCAACGAGTTCCGCATGTTCATGACCGCGGTGTCCAGGCGGTTCGGCGGGCAGGTCACGCGCTACGCGATCTGGAACGAGCCCAACCACCCGCAGTTCCTGGCGCCGCAGTACGACAAGCGCAAGAGGCCGGTGTCGCCGACGATCTACCGCGGGCTCTACGCCGCGGCGCTGCGCGGCCTCGCCGACGCGGGCGACACCAAGCCCGTCGTGCTCGGCGAGACGGCGCCGGTCGGCACGGGCAAGGACGTCGCGCCGCTGACGTTCCTGCGCCGGGCGCTGTGCCTGAACGACCGCTACAAGAAGATCGGCAAGTGCTCCAAGGTGCGCGTCGACGGCATCGCGCACCACCCGTACACGCGGCGCTCGGGCCCCTTCTACAAGCCCTCGGGCCCCAACGACGTGACGATCGGCGTGCTCTCGCGGCTCGTCAAGGCGACCGACCGGCTGGCGAAGGCCGGCGTGGTGGCCAGGCGCGTGCCGCTGTACCTGACGGAGTTCGGCATCCAGTCCACGCCGGACCCGCTCTACGGCGTGCCGCTGCTCCGGCAGAACGAGTACCGCAACATCTCCGAGCGCATCGCCTACAACAACTCGCGCGTCAGGGCGTTCTCGCAGTACCTGCTGCGCGACGACCTGCCGGTCGAGGGCGCGTCGAAGATCGCGCGCTACGGCGGCTTCGAGTCGGGCCTGCGGACGTCGGGCGGCAAGGACAAGCCCGCGCTGGCCGGCTTCCGCCTGCCGCTGGCCGCCGAGAAGCGCGGGTCCGGGGTCCGGCTGTGGGGCATGGCGCGCCCGGCCGGCGGGCGGACCACCGTCGAGGTCCAGTACCGCAACGGCTCCAAGGGGTCGTTCCGCAGGCTGGCCGCGATCACCACCGACGCGCGCGGCGCGTTCACCAAGGCGACGGCCAACCGCAAGGGCCGCCAGTGGCGGCTGCGCTGGACCGCCGGTGACGGAACGACGTACACGTCGCCGCCCGTGCGGGCCTACGGGTAGCGTTCCGCGCGTGGCAGCCCAGCTCTGGCTCCTGCGGCACGGCGAGGCCGAGCCGCACGACGCCCGCCCCGACCCCGAGCGCCGGCTCACCGCGCGCGGCGAGGACCAGTCCCGCGCGGCCGGCGCCGCCCTGCACGCGCTCGGCGTCGTCTTCCAGGCCGTCTACACGAGCCCCAAGGTCCGCGCGCGCGACACCGCGCGCCTGGCCTGCGAGGCGCTGGGCGGCGAGCCGATCGAGCACGCGGCGCTCGCGGACGGCTTCTCGGCGGCCGACGCGCGCGAGCTCGTGACGGCCGGCGGCCCGGAGGAGCGCGTGCTGGTCGTCGGCCACAACCCCGACTTCGCCCAGGTCGTCCACGACCTCACCGGCGCGCGCGTGGACTTCAAGAAGGGCGGCGTGGCCGGGGTGCGCCTCGAGGGCGGCGCCGGCGAGCTCGTCGCGCTGCTGCGTCCACGCGAGCTGGACCGCATCGCCCGGCCCTGACCGGGCCCTTGCACGGCGTCTGCAACAACGCCTACAGTCGGGCGCGACATGGCCGTCGACCCCGGGAGCGTCACCCACATGGACGGGCGCGCGGCGCGCTCGGCCCGCACGCGCGCGGCGATCGCCGACGCCCTGCTGGCCCTGCTCGACGAGGGCAACGTGCAGCCCACGGTCGAGGAGATCGCGCTGCGTGCCGGCGTGGCGCCGCGCACCGTCTTCCAGCACTACGCCGACCGCGACGCGCTGTTCGCGGCGATCGGGGAGCTGCAGGCCGAGCGCATCGCGCCGCTCTTCGACCACATCGACCAGAGCGGGTCGCTGGACGACCGGCTCGACGCGGTCGTCGCGCAGCGCACGCGCATCTACGAGACGATCGCGCCCGTGCGCCGCGCCGCGCTGCTGCAGGAGCCGTTCTCCGAGCAGGCCCACGAGCGGCTGGCGGCGTTCCGCGCGGCCAAGCGCCTGGACCTCGAGCGCATCTTCGCGCGCGAGATCGGGGCGCGGCCGGCCGGCGAGCAGCCGCTGCTGCGCGCGGCGCTCGGCGCGGCCGCGTCGTGGTCGTCGTGGGACGCGCTGCGCAGCCAGCAGGGGCTCGAGCCCGACAGCGCCGCGGTCGTGCTGCGCCGGATGCTGCACGCGCTGCTGACGGCGACCTGAGCGCCTTGCACCGCGCCCGGGTCCGCGCGCCTGAGCTCCGCGGCGCCGGGGGCTGGATCGGCGTCGACGACCTGGCGCTGGCGGACCTGCGCGGCCGCGTGGTGCTCCTGCACTTCTGGACGCTGGCGTGCATCAACTGCCTGCGGGTGGTCGAGGAGCTGCGGGGCCTGGAGCGGCGCTTCGCCGGCGAGCTCGTCGTCGTCTCGGTGCACTCGCCGAAGTTCCCGCACGAGCACGACCACGAGGCGGTGCGCGCGGCGGTCGGCCGCCACCGGATCGAGCACCCGGTGCTCGACGACCCCGACATGCGGACCTGGGACGCCTACGCGGTGCGCGCGTGGCCCACGGTCGTGCTCGTCGACGCCGAGGGGCGCGTCGCGCTGACGATCTCCGGCGAGGGCCACGCCGTCGGGCTCGCGCGCGCCGTCGAGCAGCTGGTGGCCGAGGCGGGCGACGAGATCGCGCGCGGCCCGCTGGAGGTGCGCGAGCCGCCGCCGCCCGCCGGCGAGCTCGCGTTCCCGGGCAAGGTGGCGGCCTCGCCGGAGGGCGACCGGCTGGCGATCGCCGACACCGGCCACGACCGCGTGCTCGTCTGCACGCCGGGCGGCGAGGTCCTCGAGGAGGTCGGCGGGCTCTACCAGCCGCAGGGCGTGCGCTTCGACGGCGACGGCCTGCTGGTCTGCGAGACCGGCGCCGACCGCGTGTGGCGGATCGCCGGCGGGGAGCGCGAGCTGCTGCTCGACGGGATCGCCTCGCCCTGGGACGTCGTGCGCTGGCGCGGCCTCGTCGTGGTGGCCGAGGCCGGCCGCCACCGGCTGTGGGTCGTCGACGCCGACGGCGAGCCGCAGGTGCTCGCCGGCACCGGGGCGGAGGGGCTGGTCGACGGCCCGGCGCTGGCGGCGGCGCTGCCCGGCGACCCGCTGCTGCCCGGCGCGCAGCCGGCGCTCTTCGCCCAGCCGTCGGGGCTGGCCGTGGCGGGGGAGGACCTCGTGCTCGTCGACGCCGAGGCCAGCGCGCTGCGGGTCCTGCGCGGCGCGACGATGCAGGTCGAGACGCTGGTCGGCCACGGGCTCTTCGCCTGGGGCGACGCCGACGGCGACCGCGAGCGCGCCGCGCTGCAGCACCCGCTCGGCGTCGCGGCCGGCGCCGACGGCGCGCTGTTCGTCGCGGACACCTTCAACGGGCTGCTGCGCGTGTGGCGCGGCACGCACCTGTGGACCGTGCCGGTCGAGGGCTTCGCCGAGCCCGGTGGGCTGGACGTGCTGCCCGGCGGGCGGCTGGTCGTCGCCGACACGGGCAACCACCGCGTGGTCGTCGTCGACCCCGAGGCCGCGGTCGCGGTCGCCCTCGACGTGGGCAGCGCCGCGGTGACCGCCGACACCGTCGTCGCCGAGGCCGGCGCGACGCTGCCGCTGGTGCTCGACCTCGACCTCGAGGGCGACCTGCTCGACGGCCCCGATGCCGTCCGCGTCACCGCGTCGGCCAGCGACCCGGAGCTCCTGCGCGGCGCGACGACCTTCGCGCGCGACGCGCTGCCGGCCGAGGTCGAGCTCGAGCTCGGCGCGGGCAGCGGGCGCATCGTGGTCGAGGTGCGCGCCGCCACGTGCGACGAGCGCGCCTGTCGCGTCCGGCGCACCCAGCACGCCTACGATGTGGTCCTCACCTGATGCCCGAGCTGCCCGAGGTCGAGATCACCGCCCGCCGCCTCTCGGAGGCGGTCGCCGGCGTGCGGATCGAGTCGACGATGGCGCCGGGGATCAACGCGCTGAAGACCTTCGACCCGCCGCTGCACGCGCTCGACGGCCGCGCCATCGAGGGCGTCCGCCGGATCGGCAAGCACCTGGTCGTCGACGTCGAGGGCGACCTCCACGTGCTGCTGCACCTCATGTCGGCCGGGCGGCTGCAGCTCTACGACAAGCGCGCGTCGCTGCGCGACCGGACCTCCCGGCTGCTGCTCCGCCTCGACGACGGCCGCGAGCTGCGGCTGCGCGAGTTCGGCACCAAGCAGCGCGCGTGGGTCAAGGTGCTCACGGGCGAGGGGCTGGCCGCCGACGAGGCCGTCGCGTCGCTGGGCCCGGAGGCGTGGCCCGACCCGCCGGAGGACCTCGCGGCGGTGCTGGCGCCCGAGGGCGCGCGGCCGCTGCAGGCGGTGCTGCGCGACCAGCGGGTGATCACCGGCATCGGCCGCTCGTGGGTCGACGAGATCCTGTGGCTGGCGCGCCTGTCGCCGTTCAAGCGCGCGGCCGACCTCGAGCCCGACGAGGCGGCGGCGCTGCGCGCGGCGATGCTCGACAAGCTCGGCGGGGCGATCGAGCACTACGAGCGGACGGTCACGCTGCCGATCCCCGACAAGATGCCGCTGCCGCTGGAGGTCCACCGCCACCAGGGCGAGCCGTGCCCGCGCTGCGGCACGACGATCGAGGCGGTGCACTACGAGGACTACGTCCTCTGCTATTGCCCGCAGGAGCAGACCGGCGGCCGCGTGCTCAAGGACCGCCGGCTCAGCCGGCTGCTGAAGTAGCTAGAGCGGCCAGTCGCCGCGGTCGCGCAGCGGGTCCAGGTCGCGGTCCTGCGCCGCCCAGCGCGCGGTCCGCTCCGGGTCGGCCTCCTTGGCGCGCGCGAGCTGCGCCGCGGCCTCGTCCAGGCGCCCGTCGCGCGCGAGGAAGCAGGCGAAGTTGTAGTGGTAGCTCGGGTTGCCGGCCAGGTC
>JACRMD010000082.1 GCA_016215085.1 Solirubrobacterales bacterium
TGGGCCCCGCGGTCCGAGACGACCAGCTCCCCCAAGATGATCGACAAGGAGGTCGGCGAGCTCGTCGCGGCCTGAGCAGCCAACCCCTTCACCGACGAGAAGAGCACCGAACTCCTACACCACGTCCTGGGACTTGACTCGCCAGTTCGAGGTCGACGACCTGAAGGACTTCATCGTCATCGCTGGTCCGAATGGCTCTGGCAAGTCATGTGTCTTCGACGCTATCCGCCTCCTGAAGTCAGCGTATGGCGGCTACTCGCAGGACGAGCACATGCAGTGGTTCAATGAGTTCGCGATTAATCCGCGGGACGCGACTGCCGTCCATCGCATCTTCCGAGACGCGAACAGACCGGTTCTGATCGAGGGGACGATCGAGTTCGCCCCCTCGGAGCGCGAGTTCCTTCGTGTGCATGGGGCCGAGCTCATCTGGCCTATCGCTTGGCAGCGGGTCACCGGGCAGGCGCCTCGACTACTCGGAATTCAGTCGCGTAGCCATCGCGGCAGACCTGTCGCAAAGGCGACCCGAGGTCGAGCGGCAGGTGGCGGCCATGCACCAGGATCTCGTCCAAGCGCTAGAGGAGGACACCCACGAACTCTCGGTCGAAGTGCGTGCCGACGGCAGCCTGAACGTACAGCACTGCCCGCCTGCCTTTGTCTCGTTCCGCGCCTACGAGCCCGAGGACCTCGGGATCATCGAGTACCACAGCGCGTCACGCACGTACACGCGCCAGCCGGTTCAGGGCATCAACCTGGATCCGCAGAGCTTCGAGGACCAGCGCAGAACGCAGTCGCTCTACAACTGGCAGGGGAAGTATCAGAACGTCAAGACCGAGCTTGCCTCGGGCTATCTGCGTGCCCTCGTCGCCCGGCAGTCGGGCCAGGAGCCGGAAGGTGAGGACCTCAACGAGACCCTCATGGAGCTCTTCCGGACGTTCTTCCCGGACAAGGTTTACGAAGGCGTGCAGCCAACGCCCAGCGGGGGCCTCGAGTTCCCGGTGCGGTTGCCCGGCGGGGAGACGCACGACATCGACGAGATGAGTTCCGGAGAGAAGGAGATCCTGTACGGCTACCTCCGGCTCCGGAACTCCACTCCTCGCGGTTCCGTCATCTTGCTCGACGAGCCCGAGCTACACCTCAACCCAAGTCTGCTTCAGGGATTTGCAGACTTCTACTACCGCCATCTTGGGGTCGCGCAAGGGAATCAGCTCTGGATGGTGACGCACTCGGACACTCTGCTTCGCCAAGCTCTAGGCAACACGAACTACCGCATCTACCACATGCTTGGGGCTAGCACGTCAGCTGGCAACCAAGCGTCGGAGGTCCTGCTGGACGACGACCTTGAGCGCGTGGTTGTCGACTTGGTAGGCGATCTTGCTGGCTACCGGCCCCACGCGAAGGTAGTCGTGTTGGAAGGGTCCAGCGAGGACGGCTTCGACGAGAGGGTCGTGCGACGGTTGTTCCCAGAGGTCGCCAAGCGCGTTAACCTCGTAAGCGGCGGGCCGAAGCGTCGGGTCCGGGATCTGTACCGCGTGCTGAACGATGCCGCCACGACCGCCGGCCTCAGCAACCGGTTCTTCGCAATAACCGACAAGGACTCGGAGACGCACGCAACGGCCGAGATGCCGACGCAAGAGTTCTCGTGGCCGGTCTACCACATTGAGAACTTCCTGCTTGAGCCGACGGCCATCCGGCGCGCATGCGTCTCCCTCCTAGGAAGCGACCCCTTCGACAGCGATCAGCGGGTTCTCGACGCCTTGAAGGACAGCGCGGAAGAACTCGTCGACTCCTTGGTGCTCGAACGCCTGCGGACGGAGGCCAACAACGAGCTGGTGAACGCAATCAACGTCGCGGGCGACCCCGAATCATCTGATCCTGCCCGTGCGCTGCTCCCGGCGATTAGTGCCTCCGTGGAGCGGGTGAAGGCTGTAGCGGCCGCTTGCACGGAGCAGGAGCTAGCGGTCCGCATGGAGGCACTTCGGGCGGAGTACGAAGGGGCCCTCGCATCCGACCGATGGATCTCCGATTTCCCTGGCCGCCGGATCCTTAAGCGCTTCGTCGGTAGCTGGCTAGACGGCGTTGCCTACGAGACATTTCGCAATGCCGTCATCGACAAGCTCGCTAGCGACGATGTGCGTCCGGAGGGGATGAGGTCAGTGCTTGATCGGGTCCTAGACGCATGAGCGGCGTCTGTAAGGAGAGCCGGCTACAGCTCGGGTCGTCGGACGGTGCGCAGAACGGATCGAAGCGCTCCTCGGACCGCCGAGTCGTCCGCCGCGTGCTGGTCTTCCACGCCTACGTGCCAGGCTGGCCTCAGCGACCTCTTAGGCATCGCGCGCCGATGGACCGCGGCCCGCGCCTCGAGGCACCGCCTGGCGATGCGCGACGGCGCGGCCGGGCCGGCAAATTGGTCGGACCTAGGGAATCGCCATCGACGTCGTGCCCTGCCCCAGCACTAGGTCTGGCGTGCCGCCTCGTGCGGCTCCTCCTTCCGCGTGTTCTCGCAACCCTCGGCCCCGCACGCCGCCGGCCAGACGACGCGTCGTCGCGCTGTCGCTTCTGCCTCAAAGCGACAGCCCGGCGCGGTCGACGCCGCTGTTGGACGCGTCCAGGGGCCACTTCGGCGCCGATCTTTCGCACGGTCGAGCTGAAAGAGCGCTCGCCACTCAGCGCACTCGCCGACCGACATGGATCCAATGGCTTCGCCGGACGAAGCAGCGCCTTCGATGGATTCCCGTCGGCTGTGTGCTCGCATGAGCAGTTTCGGTAGGCGTGCACCGCGCAGCGGTGTTCGATGCTCCGATCGCGGCCCTTGACAGTTCGCTGGAGCTCAGAGAGGGTGGCCGCCGTGTTGGCTCTCAGACACGCGTTCGTTGCGCTGATCATTCTATGTACCACAGCGCTCGTCGCCCCTGTGGGCATCGCGATCTCGGCGCCTACCCCCGATCACAAGGCCGCCTGGAGCTTCGACACGTCCTATAACGTCGGCGGGCGCCTCCGACTGACGTTCGGCCGGGTCGTCAACCCGAAGCAGACGCGCGGGTTTCTGTTCGGCAGCGGAGATGGCGAGTTGGTGGCGGGTGAGGCGCTGGTAAGCGGCGCGACGCTCTTCCGGCTCGGGCCCGACGGCGACTTGAAGTCGACCACCACAATCCGCGACGCGGTGGACGAAACGGGTCAACCGCACGACCGTACGAACGGTCTGGACGGTATGCCGGTAGCCATCGACACCTCGGGCGACACGTGGGTGACGTGCTGCTATTCGGGGCTGTCCCGCTTCCTGACGAACGGTACTCGGGACACCGCATTCGGCCTCCAGACCCTCGGTCCGGAGTTCCCCCGCAGGCGCCGCCTGCCTCTCGTCGTGACCGCTGAACCAGCCGGCGGCGTTCTCGTGGGGTCGGCGCGCGAGTACCGCGAGGGCAAGTACGACCAAGGACGCGTTCAGCGCGTGATGCCTTCTGGAGAGGTCGATCACGGCTTTGGCGTCGACGGCACGCTGAACCCCGGCTTCGTCCCAACTTGCATGGTCGCGCTTCCAGATGGCCGGATCCTCCTAGGCACCAAGAATGGGCTTGTCGCCTTCACCGGAACCGGCACGCCGGACGCGGACTTCGGGGAAGACGGACGCGTGACGCTTCCGGGCTCCGGCGAGAAATGGGCGATCGGCCGGGCGTCGCCCTCCTCCTGTGTGCTCTTGCCCAACGGATCCGTCGATGTGATTCAGTCCAAAGGCGCCGGCAGATGGCCGTCCGCCAGCCGCATTTCCCAGATCGACTCGACCGGCCGCGTCACGCACACCAGCTCAAGGCTCGATGGTGAGCCGACTTCCGTCACTGTCTTCGCGGATTCGGGTGTGGCCGTGGACGAGGAGCGGGGGCTCGGCGTGCTCACGGGGACGGGTACAGGCGAGGGCGACGGCTGGGTCGCGCATATCGAAGCGTTCGACGAGAGCCTTAGGCGGCAGCACCGGTTTGCCGGTAGCGACCGCGTGACAGTGAGTAACACACTTCATAATGTCAACGGGCAGACGCTGGTCTTGCCGACCGGAGATCTGTTGGCCGTTGTGGAGTCCACGCACCGGTCGCTCGACCTAGCTCGCATTCGCCTTGGCCGACGGACTCCGCCAAGCGGAACGCCGCCTCGCACGGGTGACCCAGCGATCCGAATCGGTAAGGTCGACGTGTTCGGCGCTGCCTACGGCGGGGCGCCGAAGACGTACGGTGCCCTGCCGATCGCGCAAGTCAGCTATCGCTGCCCGCAGGAGTGCCAGCTCGGCACGCTGTCGTGGCGCTATGAGCGCCTCGGCAAGCGTCCGCGGACCGTCTTTGTGAGCGATCCGACTATCGTCACGGCAGCACGGCCGTTTCGGCTGCATGTCTCGACGGACCCGCCGTTCGGCAACCCGCGCAACGACCTGTTCGGTGGCCGCTACCGGCTCACTGTTACGGCCACGGACGCTTACGGGCGTACGGCTTCTGCTCGAAGAACCTTCACAGTGCGGTGTCACCGTGAGGGTGGCTATCGGCGCTGCGGTCAGTGACGGCGGCGTCGCCCATCCGCCTCGACGCACCCGGCCAACGTCAGGGGCAGTCGACCCGCGATGCCCAGCCGTCTTGAGATGACTCGTTTAGGGCGGTGCGGTGCGTTCCACGCGTCCGTGCCGCGCTTGCCGAGTCGGCAGCACGGAGCGCGGCTTCTGCTTCCGCCTGAACTGGGTACTCGACGGGCTGGTCCCAGCGGGGCCGGGCGACTGCGGCAATGGCGCGCTTCTCACTCCCCATTCCGCCTCCCGCGCGATGCGAGGAACGGCAACCGGGGCCGCGCCACGCACATCACCGCGGCGTGAGCTGATCGCCGACGCGGATGGTGCCGCCATCGACGATGTCGGCCCGCAGTCCGCCGCGGTGCACCAGCGGGCGGAGGATGCCGCCGTCGTTGAGGCGGTCGAGGTGGGCGCAGGGCTCGCAGAGGCGGCGGCCGCGGCAGCGGACCTCGCCGAGCGTGAACTCGCGGCCGACCAGCGCGTTGAGGTCGGTGCCGCGGACGACGACGTTGCGGCGGTGGTCGACGTCGCGCCCCAGGGACTCGAGCACCTCCGCGTCGACGAGCGTGAGGGCGCTGCCCGCGCGGCCCGACGCGAAGGTCCCGGCGCCGGCGGCGTAGCGGTCGCCCTCCAGTCCTGCGGGCGTGGCGACCGCCTCCTGCACCGTGACGGTCTGCGCCTCGGCGGCGGGCGCGAGGACCAGCGCCTCGACGACGCCCGTGCCGGCCTCGCCCGCCGCGGCAGGCGTCCACGTCGCCACGTCGAGGGGCGCGAGGACGAAGCCGTCGAGCACCTCGTCCTTCGTCCCCGCGGGGTCCCAGATCGGCCCCGACGGCACGCCGAACATCACGACCGCGCGGGGCTCGCCGTCCTCGCGCGACGGCCGGTGCGCGATCCAGGGACCGGCCCAGCTGAACGACGGCGCGTCCTCGACCGGCACCAGCCCGAGGCCGCGCTCGCCGAGCCACAGCCGCAGCTCGCCGGCGTCGAGCGGCACCTCGGCGGCGGGTGCGCCGGCAAGGTGCGCGACGCAGGCCGCGAACGTCGATGCCGCGGTGTGCCGACCGTCCACGCCGGGATCCTAGGTCAGGTCCGCAGCACCTCGGCCACGAGCGCGTGCGCGCGCCCGTTGGCCTCGGCGGGGACCCAGGTGAACGCGACGGTGCCGATGCGCTCGGCCGCGTCGCGGACGTCGGCGCAGAGCTCGCGCAGCCGCGGGTTGGCCGGCTCGCGGCCGCCGGTCACGTGCTCGACGACCAGCCGCGCGTCGCAGCGCGCGTCGACCCGGTCGAGCCCGAGGCGGCTCGCGTGCTCCAGGCCGGCGAGCAGCGCGCGGTACTCGGCGACGTTCGCCCCGGCCACGCCGATCGCCTCGCCGTGCGCGGCGAGCTCGGTGCCGTCGGCCGCGGCGATCACGTAGCCGATGGCGGCCGGGCCGGGGTTGCCGCGCGACCCGCCGTCGCTCGACAGGACCGCGAAGCCGGGGCGCGGGGCGCGGGGCGGCGGTCCCGTCCGGCGCCCGCTCGCCTTGGCCAGCGCGCGCCGCTCGGCGTCGCTGTTGGCACGGCCGTTGCGACGAGCGGGCCTGCGCCGCTGCGGGGCTCCCATCACTGACGACCCTACTCGCGCCGTCACAGCACGCGCACGACGCGCTCGCCGTCGACGAGCTCGATGTCCGCGTACGCGCCGATTCCGCCGTGCCGTCGTCGAACTCGACCGCGACCGAGAGGTAGTCGTGGGTGAAGAGCGTGTCCTCGGCCAGGCGGCTCGGGAGGCGGTCCATGCGCCAGCGCCAGCGCAGTGCCAGGGCCGGCGTCAGCGGCGAGCGCGCCTCGCGCCGGAGGATCTCGACGCGGCCCCGCGCGTCGGCGGCGATGCCGTCGGCGACGGTGACGTGCAGGCCGCCCAGCGGCAGCGTCGGATGCGGCGCCCAGCCCTCGGGCGGGGCGAGCGGCCGCGCCAGCCGCCGCGCCTCCTCGGCGCACAGCCCGCTGCGGTCCACGGCGGCCGCCGCCTCGAGCGCCTGCGCGACCGGCGTGCCCGGCGCCCACGCGGCGAGCACGACGTCGAACCCGCCGCCGAAGAGCGCACGCGGCAGCCGGTCGTAGACCACGCGCTCCTCGGGACCGTGCAGCTCCGCGGGCCACAGGCAGCAGAGCTCCACCTCACCGGCCGCCGGCGCCTCGGCGGTGTGGGTGCGCCCGGTGCCCTGCAGCGCCGGCGGCCGCCCGCCCGCGCGGACGCGCAGCTGCATCGCGGCGTCGAGGTGCGGCCCGCGCCGGCCGAACGCCCACGAGTCGCCGTGCGCCAGCCACGTCAGGCGCTCGCCCGCCTCCAGGGGCAGGCCGCTCGCGGTCCACGGCTCCCGCCGCGCGTCCAGGCGCACCCGCGCCACGCGCGCGCCCGCGCCCTCGAGCGCGGCGGTGCAGGAGCCGAGGTCGAGCTCCTCCGGCCGCGGCGGGACGGGCGCGCGGGCCTGGGCCAGCAGCGCCCGGCCGGTGACCGCGGCACGGCGCAGCAGGGGCATGGCGGCATTGTCGCCGCTGCGCGGCGCTCGGTTATGGCCCGCGACGCGACGGGGAACACCGTGGTCGGAGGCTTCCGATGGGACGCGACGTCACGGTGGCGACCTTCACGCGCAGCGACCGGCAGCGCTTTCGCGACAAGGTGCTGCGCGACCTCGACGCGCTCGCCCGCATGCTCGCCGAGCGCCGCTTCTCGGAGGAGCGGCGGTCGCTGGGCGTCGAGATCGAGCTGAACCTGACCGACGACCGCGGCGATCCGGCGATGGCGAACGCCGTCGTGCTCGAGCGCATCGCCGACCCGGCCTTCCAGACCGAGCTCGGCCAGTTCAACGTGGAGATCAACATCCCGCCACGGCGGCTCGAGGGCGCGGTGTTCGCCGAGCTCGAGGAGGCGGTCCGGCGGTCGCTCAACCACGCCGAGGAGCGCGCGCGGACCGCGGGCGCGCACATGGTGGTCATCGGGATCCTGCCCTCGCTGGGACCGGAGCACCTGACCGAGGACAGCCTGAGCGCGAACGCGCGCTACCGCCTCCTCAACGACCAGATCTTCGCCGCCCGCGGCGAGGACCTCGAGATCGACATCGCCGGCCCCGAGCGCCTGCAGACGACGGCCGACACCATCGCGCCCGAGGCGGCGTGCACCAGCGTGCAGCTGCACCAGCAGGTCGACCCGCCGCGCTTCGCCGCCTGCTGGAACGCCGCGCAGGCGATCGCGGGCGTCCAGCTCGCGCTGGGCGCGAACGCGCCGTTCTTCTTCGGCCGCGAGCTCTGGCGCGAGACGCGCATCGCGCTCTTCGAGCAGGCCACCGACACGCGGCCCGAGGAGCTCAAGGCGCAGGGCGTCCGGCCGCGCGTGTGGTTCGGCGAGCGCTGGATCACCTCGATCTTCGATCTCTTCGACGAGAACACCCGCTACTTCGGGGCGCTGCTGCCGCAGTGCGAGGACGAGGACCCGTTCGAGGAGCTCGACGCCGGCCGCGTGCCGGGCCTCCACGAGCTGCGCCTGCACAACGGCACGATCTACCGCTGGAACCGCCCCGTGTACGACGTGGCCGGCGGCGCGGCGCACGTGCGCGTGGAGAACCGGGTGCTGCCGGCGGGGCCGACGATCGCCGACACGATGGCCAACGCCGCGTTGTACTACGGGTTGGTCAGGGTGCTGGCCGAGGAGCAGCGGCCGGTCTGGTCGCGGATGTCGTTCGCGGCCGCCCGCGACAACTTCCACGCGGGCGCGCGCGACGGCATCGACGCGGAGCTGTTCTGGCCGGGCGCCGGCACGGTGCCCGCGACCGAGCTCGTCCTGCGCCGGCTGCTCCCGCTCGCCCACGAGGGGCTCGACCGCTGGGGCATCGACGCGGCCGACCGCGACCGGCTGCTCGGCGTGATCGAGCAGCGCTGCGTCCGCCGCCGCAACGGCGCGTCGTGGCAGGCCGAGACCGTGCAGGCGCTCGAGGCCCGCGGCCGGGACCGGGCGACGGCCCTGCGCGAGATGACGGTGCGCTACCGCGAGCTCATGCACGCCAACGAGCCGGTGCACGACTGGCCCGAGGGCTGAGCCCCTCAGCCGCGAGGCTCGTGGGCGCCGTCCAGGCACACGAACGAGCCGAGCAGCCGCCCGTCGGGCCCGTGGCCGGTGAGGCGGCTGAAGGCGCCCTCGACCGTCGCGACGTACGCGCCGCACCACGGCGTGATCGCGAGGTCGCGCTCGCGGCCCGTCTCGTCGGTCACCACGAGCCGCTCGGTGCCCGCCGTGGCGATCCCGAAGACCATGTGGCGGTATCGCGGCTCATCGGTGCCGTAGTCGCCGAAGCCGCCGTTGGTGTGCCAGTCCACCCACGTGTGCCTGCTGTTCTCGGGCACCGCCGGGCGCTCGAACGGGCGCTGGGTGGTGAAGCCGTCCTCCTCGTCCCCGTCGCGCCATCGACCGTCCTCCCGCGTGAAGCGCACCGCCACCGACCACCAGCCGCGGGCCAGGTCGGGGTTCGCGTCCAGTGCGGCGAACAGCACCGCGGCACGCGGGCCGTCGCGGTCGACCGCGAGCGGGTAGGCACGGTGGCGCTCGAACGGTCCGGCCGGCGGTCCCGGCACGACGCCCGACTCGAGGATCGGCGGGCCGAGCTCACGCACGTCGTCGAAGAAGCGCGACCAGTCGAACACGCCGGCGAGTCTGGCACGCCCTTCCGCGGCGCTCGCCGCCGGGCTCCCGCTCCACGCCCGCGGTCTACCCGGTCAGGTCCTGCGCGCCGCGCGCCAGGCGGCACGTGGCGCGAGCCCGGAGCCGGCGTGCAGCAGCCCGTGTGCGTAGACGCGGCCGGCGAAGCGCACGAGCGCGACGATCGTGACGAGGACGAGCGCGATCGCGAGCGCGTGCTCCCAGAGCGGGACGCCCGTGAGCGCGGCGCGGGCCGGGAGGACGAGCGGCGCCGTCAGCGGGAAGACGGTCAGGAGGTTCGCCACCAGGCCGTCGGCGTCGGCGGAGACCGCGACGTAGCCGGCGAAGTACGCCGCGAGCAGGGTGTAGGTGATGGGCTGTGCCGCGGTGTCCGCGTTCTGCTGGCGTGACGCCAGCGCGCCCGCGGCGGCATAGGCGACCGCGTAGAGCGCGTAGCCGAGCGCGAACCACGGGACGACGAGCGCGAGGCTGCCGCCGAGCTCGGCCGGGGCGTCGAAGGCCCCGGCGGCGAGCAGGATCGCCCCGAGGCCCGCGACCAGCACGAGCTGGCCCAGCCCGAGCAGGCCGATGCCGATCACCTTGCCCGCCAGCAGGTCCTGCGGGCGGACCGCCGACAGCAGCAGCTCGACGACGCGGCTGCCCTTCTCCTCGACGACGCCGCTGACGACCCACTGCCCGTAGACGGCGAACGACATCAACAACAGCAGCGCGCCGGCGGCGGCCACCACGACGGCGGCGTCGGTGTCCTTGGCGTCGGGCGGCTCGATCGTCGCGGTCCGCAGCTCGGGCGCGGGCGGGAGGTGGCGGCGCAGCGCCCGGACGCCGCCGTCGGCGATCGCGGCCAGCTCGCTGTCGACGGTGGCGCGGAAGACGAGCCGGTCGTCGCCGAGCAGCAGCACCGCGTCGACGTCCTCGTCGCGCAGCGCCGCGCGCGCGGCGGCCGGCGACGCCAGGACCTTCAGCCGCACGCGGGCGTCGAACGGGTCGGCCGCGCGGTCCAGCGCGGCGCCGAGGCCGGCGGGCACCGGCGCCGTGACGCCGACGTGGTAGGTGGTCTCCTTCGCGAGCACGCCGTTGAGCGCCGTCGACCCGCCGACGAGCACCAGCAGCACGATCGTGGAGACCAGGAACGCCCGGCTGCGCAGCCGCTCGCGGATCTCGCGCAGCGCGACGAGGGTGACGGCGCGCCGGCCGCTCATCCGACCAGCTCCAGGAAGAGCTCGGCCAGCGACGGCGGCCCGTAGCCGAACTCGACGACCCGCCCGGCCCGTCGCGCGGCGTCGAGCACCTGCTCGGGGTCGACGTCGCGGCCCGCCGCCAGCCGCAAGGCTCCGTTCGCGCTGCCCACCGGCTCCACGCCCCCCACGTCCGGCAGCCACCCGTCCGGCGCGCCCTCGACGCGCAGGTCGATCCGCCGCCGCCGCGAGCGCCGCCGCAGCTCGTCGATGTGCCCGGTCGCGACGACGCGGCCGTGGTCGACGATGACGACGTCCTCGCACACGTCCTGGACGAGGTCGAGCTGGTGGCTGGAGAACAGCACCGCGGCACCACGGGCCGCCTCGTCGCGCAGCACCTCGGCCAGCGTGCGCACCGCGAGCGGGTCCAGCCCCGCGAACGGCTCGTCGAGCACGAGCAGCTCGGGCCGGTGCAGGAGCGCGACCGCGAGCTGGGCGCGCTGCTGGTTGCCGTGCGAGAGCTCCTCGACGCGCGCCCCGGCGCGGTCGCCGAGCTCGAGCCGCTGCAGCCACGCCGACGCCGCGGCGCGGGCGTCGGCGGCGCCCAGCCCGTGCAGGCGCCCGAAGTAGACGAGCTGCTCGCCCAGCGCCATCCGCGGGTAGAGCCCGCGCTCCTCCGGCATGTAGCCGAACCGCAGCCGCTCGGCGAGCCCGACCTCGCGCCCGTCCCAGAGCACGTGCCCGCCGTCGAGGTCGACGAGCCCGAAGACCGCCCGCATCGCCGTCGTCTTGCCGGCGCCGTTGGGCCCGAGGAACCCGAGCAGGCGGCCGGGGCCGACCTGGAGGCCGACCGCGTCCAGCGCGACCACGTCGCCGTAGCGCTTCACGACCTCGACGAGCCCGAGCCCGGTGGACATCGTGCGCCGACCGTCGCACGAACGACGGTCCGGGACATCCGGGGAGGCGCCCCTCCGCGCTGCGGGCTACTACGCCGTCCGGCGCAGCATCTCGACCACCAGGAAGGCGAGCTCGAGCGACTGCTGGGTGTTCAGCCGCGGGTCGCAGGCGGTCTCGTAGCGGGAGCCGAGCTCGCTGTGGGAGATCATCTGCGCGCCGCCGAGGCACTCCGTGACGTCCTCGCCGGTGTGCTCGACGTGGATGCCGCCCGGGTGGGTGCCGAGCTGCTGGTGGACCTCGAAGAAGCCCTCGACCTCGTCCATGACGCGGTCGAAGTGGCGGGTCTTGTGCCCGCTCGGCGACTCCTCGGTGTTGCCGTGCATCGGGTCGCACTGCCACACGACGCGATGGCCGTGGCGCGTCACCGCCTCGACGATCGGCGGCAGCTTCTCGCGCACGAGGTCGTTGCCCATCCGCGCGACCAGCGTGACGTGGCCGTCGATGCGCGCCGGGTCCAGGCGCTCCACCAGCTCGACCGCCTCCTCCGGCGTCGTCGACGGGCCGATCTTCACGCCGATCGGGTTCGCCAGCAGCGCCCCGAGCGCGACGTGCGCGCCGTCGAGCTGGCGCGTGCGGTCGCCGATCCACACCTGGTGGGCGGAGAGCAGGTAGAGCCGCTCGCCCTCGAGGCGCAGCAGCGCGCGCTCGTAGTCGAGCACCAGCATCTCGTGGCTGGCGAAGAGGTCGACGGTCCGCAGCGAGCTGTCGTCGACGCCGCACGCCGACATGAACTGCAGGCTGCGGTCGATCTCGGTCGCGATCCGCTCGTAGCGCGCGCCCGCGTTGGACTGGCGCACGAAGTCCATGTTCCACTCGTGCAGGTGGTGGAGGTCGGCCAGGCCGGCGCCGGTGATCGCCCGCGTGAGGTTCATCGCCGCCGCCGCGTTGGCGTACGCGCGCACGAGGCGGCCCGGGTCGGGGCGGCGCGCCTCCTCGGTCGCGGCGATCGCGTTGACCATGTCGCCGCGGTAGGACGGCAGCCCGGCGGCGTCGAGGTCCGCGCTGCGCGGCTTGGCGTACTGGCCGGCGATGCGCCCGACCTTCACGACCGGCATGGCGGTCCCGTACGTCAGGACCACCGCCATCTGCAGCAGCGTGCGGATCGTCCCGCGCAGGTGCTCCTCGGTGTTGTCGACGAACGTCTCCGCGCAGTCGCCGCCCTGCAGCAGGAACGCCTCGCCGCGCGCGACCTCGCCGAGGCGCTGCTGCAGCCGGTCGACCTCGGCCGGCACGGTGATGGGCGGGACGCTCTCCAGCAGCGCCCGGACGCGCCCGAGGTAGTCGCGGTCCGGCCACGAGGGCTGCTGCACGGCCGGCCGCGCGAGGGCGTCGCGCAACGCCGCGGCCAGCGCGGGAGGCAGGGGCGGGAGCACGGGCAGCTCCGCGACGGGCACGTCGACGGTCCATGTCACGCCCGGAACGCTAGAAGGTCGCGGGCGCGGTCGCCCAGCCGGGTGCTACGCGGCGGCGCGCGCGGCCTGCCGCTCGGGCGTGACGCGCACGACGTCCCAGGCCAGCCCGGCCTTCTCGAGCGTCCAGATCACGCCGGCCGAGATGTCGACCTCCCACCAGCGCAGCCCGTGCCGCGCCGAGGTGGGGAAGGCGTGGTGGTTGTTGTGCCACGACTCGCCGAACGAGAGCAGCGCCAGCGGCGCGAAGTTCGTCGACTCGTCGTCGGTCGGGAAGCGGCGGCGCCCGAAGAAGTGGCACAGCGAGTTGATGCTGTAGGTGACGTGGTGCAGCACGAGCATCCGGATCAGCCCGCCCCACAGCATCCCGGTGAGCCCCGCGAAGAGCGTCCCACCGATGAGCCAACCCAGGAAGAACGGCGCGACCAGGCCGCCGAGCGCCCACCACAGGAACGTGCGGTGCACGAAGGAGACGACCGGGTCGGCGAGCAGGTCGGGCGCGTAGCGCTCGTGCGAGCCGCGCTGGTCGTGGAGGAAGAGCCACCCGACGTGCGCGTGCAGCAGGCCGCGCAGGGCGCCCGACCAGCCGCCGCCGTGGCCGTGCGGGCTGTGCGGGTCGCCCTCCTCGTCGGCGAACGCGTGGTGCTTGCGGTGGTCGGCGACCCAGCTGATGACCGGGCCCTCGACCGCGACCGAGCCGAGCGCCGTGAAGATGAAGCGCACGGACCGCGTCGTCTTGAACGCGCGGTGGGTGAGCAGCCGGTGGAAGCCGACGGTCACGCCCAGCCCCGCGGGGACGTAGAGCAGCGCGAAGACGATCGCGTCGCTGACGTGGAGCCAGCCGCCCCACGCCTGCCAGATGGCCAAGCCGAGGCCCACGAACGGGAGCACCGTGATCGTCCCGGTCGCGAACCGATCCAGCGCCTCGTTCGCGACCGGCTGGACGTCGTCCCTTGCGGTCACGTGTCGGACCATACCCAGATGGGGCGATTGGTACGTTCGCCAGATGTGCGGCATCGTCGGCTACGTCGGCCCCCGCGCGGCGCAGGCACTGCTCCTGGAGGGGCTCCGGAAGCTGGAGTACCGCGGCTACGACTCCGCGGGGGTGTCGCTGATCGCCGGCGGGGAGATCGCGTCGGTGCGGGCCGTGGGCAACCTCGACCACCTCGTCGAGGCGGTGCACCGGGCGCAGCGCGACGGCGGCGCGGCGGGCGTCGCCACGCGCGAGCCCACGACCGGCATCGGCCACACGCGCTGGGCGACGCACGGCCGCGTCAACGAGTCCAACGCGCACCCGCACTTCGACACGACCAACCGCGTGCACGTGGTGGTCAACGGGATCGTCGAGAACTACCTCGTGCTCAAGCGGCGCCTCGAGGCCGAGGGCGCGGCGTTCACCAGCGAGACCGACGCCGAGGTCATCGCGCACCTCGTCTCCCACCACCTGCGGCGGACGGGCTCGCTGCCCGACGCCGTGCGCGCCGCGTTCGCCGAGCTCGAGGGCCACTACGCGTTCGTCGCGATGGCGCTCGACGAGCCCGAGCTGCTCGTCGGCGCGCGCCAGGAGTGCCCGCTGGTCGTCGGCCGCGGCGACGGCGAGACGTTCCTGGCGTCCGCGATCCCCGCCTTCCTGCGCCACACCCGCCGCGTGCAGTTCATCGAGAACGGCGAGCTGGTCGCGATCACGCCCGAGGGCGCGACGTTCCTCACGCCCGACGGCGGGATCGTCGAGCGCGAGGTCGTCACGGTCGACTGGGACGAGGACACCGCCGAGAAGGGCGGCTACGAGACCTTCATGCTCAAGGAGATCCACGAGCAGGCCGACGCGGTGGCCGAGACGATCGCCGATCGCACGATCCGCGAGGACGGCGTCGACCTCGCCGAGGAGGCGGCGTTCGACGAGGCGCTGCTGCACGGCGTCGACCGCATCGTCGTGGTGGCCTGCGGGACGAGCTACCACGCCGGGCTCATCGGCCGCTACGCGATCGAGGAGTGGGCGCGCGTGCCGGTCGAGATGGACGTCGCCTCCGAGTACCGCTACCGCAACCCCGTCGTCGGCCCGCGCGACCTCGTCATCGGCATCACGCAGTCCGGCGAGACCGCCGACACCCTCGCGGCGATGCGCCTGGCCCGCGAGCGCGGCGCCCGCGTGCTGGCGGTGACCAACGTCATGGGGTCGCAGGCCACCCGCGAGGCCGACGGCGTCCTGTACACGCGCGCCGGCCTGGAGATCGGCGTCGCCGCGACCAAGACCTTCGTCTGCCAGGTCGCGGTGATGTACCTGCTCGGCCTGCGGCTGGCCGAGCTGCGCGGGACGCTGGGCCTCGAGGACCGCTGCCGGCTCGTCGCCGAGCTCAAGCGCGTGCCGCACGAGATCGCCGAGCCGCTCGCCGGCCTGGACGTCGACGCGATCGCCGAGCGCCACGCCGCGCAGGGGTTCTTCCTGTACCTTGGCCGCCACGTCGGGCTGCCCGTCGCGCTGGAGGGCGCGCTCAAGCTCAAGGAGATCTCCTACATCCCGACCGACGCGTACGCCGCGGGGGAGATGAAGCACGGGCCGATCGCGCTGCTGGACGAGTCCACGCCGGTCGTCGTCGTCGTCACCGACTCGCCCGTGCGCGACAAGGTGGTGTCCAACATCCAGGAGGTCCGCGCCCGCGGCGCGCACGTCATCGCCGTCGCCTCGGAGGGCGACGTGGAGATCGACCAGCACGCCGAGGAGGTCATCCGCGTCCCGGCGCTGGACTGGATGCTCCAGCCGCTGCTGGCCGTCATCCCGCTGCAGGCTGTTCACCGACGGCGAGCGCGCCTACGCCGCCGCGCGCGCGCGGCCCGGCCAGCACCTCGCCGCCCGCTTCTGCGCCAAGGAGGCGGTCGCCAAGGCGCTGGCGCTCGACGCGTGGTCCTGGCAGGACATCGAGGTCGTCAGCGACGGCGGCGCGCCGCGCGTGGCGCTGCACGGGGCCCTCGCCGGGCTCGAGGTGGAGGTCGAGGTGTCGCTGACGCACACCGGCACGATGGCGGGCGCGGTCGCGGTGGTCCGGTGACCTCGATCCTCGACCCGCTGCCCACCGCGGAGGAGATGCGCGCCACCGACCGGTGGGCGATCGAGGAGCGCGGCATCCCCGGCATCGAGCTGATGGAGCGCGCCGGCGCCGGGCTCGCCCGGGTCGTCGCCGAGGTGGCGCCCGAGGGCCTCGTGGTCGTCGTCTGCGGCGGCGGCAACAACGGCGGCGACGGGTACGTCGCGGCGCGGCTGCTGCGGGCCGCCGGCCGCGAGGTCGACGTGCTGTGGACGAAGGACCCCGCCGAGCTGCAGGGCGACGCCCGGACGATGGCGCAGCGGCTGGCCGGCGACGCGCCGCGGCCCTTCGGCGGCGCGCTGCCCGCCGGCGCCGCGGTGGTCGTCGACGCGCTGCTGGGGACGGGCTTCTCCGGCGCGCCGCGCGGCCCGGTCGCCGAGGCGATCGCGGCGATCAACGCCGCGGGCGTGCCGGCCGTCGCGGTGGACGTGCCCAGCGGCGTCGACGCGACGACCGGCGAGGTCGCGGGTGGGGCGGTCCGCGCCGTCGCCACGGCGACCTTCGCCGCCGCCAAGCCCGGGCTGTGGATCCACCCGGGCAAGGAGCACGCCGGCGCGGTCGAGGTGGTCGACATCGGCATCCCCGAGGGCGCGCCCGTCCGTCCGGGCCACGGCCTCATCACCACGCGCGCGCTGGGCGCCTACCCGCACCGCGGCCCGGCCTCGACGAAGTTCGAGAGCGGCCACGTGCTCGTCGCCGGAGGCTCGCGCGGGCTGACCGGCGCGGTCTGCCTGGCGGCGATGGCCGCGATGCGCGCCGGCGCGGGCTATGTCACGGCGTGCGTGCCGCCCGAGCTCAACGACGTCTTCGAGGTCAAGCTGACCGAGGTCATGACGCGCGACCTCGAGGCCGTGCTGGAGGCCACCGAGCGCGGCGGCGCGCTCGTGCTCGGCCCCGGGATGGGTCGCGAGGAGGAGCGCCAGGCCTTCGCCCGCGACGTCGCGCGCCGCGCCGCGGTCCCGCTGGTGCTCGACGCCGACGGCCTCAACGCGCACGCCGGCCACCTCGAGGACCTCGCGCAGCGGACCGCGCCGACGGTCCTCACGCCGCACGGCGGCGAGCTCGCCCGGCTGCTCGACACCGACTCCGACGCCGTCCGCGCCCGCCGCCTGCACCACGCGCGCGAGGCCGCCCGCCGGTCCGGCGCGATCGTCGTGCTCAAGGGCGACGACACGCTGGTGTGCGAGCCCGGCGGCCGCGTCGGCATCAGCCGCGGCGACGCGCCCGCGCTCGCCACCGCGGGGACCGGCGACGTGCTCTCCGGCGTGCTGGGCGCGCTGCTGGCCAAGGACCTGGCGCCGTTCGACGCCGCGTGCGCCGCCGTCGCGCTGCACGCCGAGGCCGGCCGCCGTGCCGCGGTCGTCCTCGACGGGCCCGACGGCGTGATCGCCTCCGACGTGATCGACGAGCTGCCCGGCGCGCTGGCGGGCTGACCTTGGGGGTAGCCTCGGGCCATGGAGGACCTGGGAGCGCCCATCGCGTACCTCGCCCTCGCGGAGGGCACGCCGGTCTACGACGCCGGCGGGACGCGGCTCGGCGAGGTCGCGCACGTCCTCGCCGCCGAGGACCAGGACATCTTCGACGGGCTGGTGCTCGACACGCACGACGGGCACCGCTTCGCCGACGGTCCGGACGTCGACGCGATCCATGAGCGCGGCGTCGTGCTCAAGGCCGGCGCCACACTGCACGAGCCGCCGGAGAACCCGGCCGTGGTCGGCGCGCAGCCCGACGACGTCGAGGAGTCGGACCTGACCCGCAGCCTGCGGCGGGCGTGGGACTGGGTGTCGGGCCGCTACTGACAGCGACTAGAGTCCGGGCGCAATGGCCCAGACCGTCGCTGACATCATGGAGCGCGATGCGCCGACCGTCGCCCCGGACGCGGGCGTCGAGGAGGTCGTGCGCATCTTCAAGGACCTCGACACGCCGGCGCTGCCGGTGGTCGACGCCGACGGCCACGTGGCGGGGATCATCACCGAGCGCGACCTCGTCATCGCCGACGAGGAGGGCGACCTCCACATCCCGCACTACATCGAGCTGTTCGGCGGCCTCGTGTTCCTGGAGCCGCTGCGCAAGTTCGAGGCGCGCCTGAAGAAGGCCGCCGCCTCGACCGCCCAGGACCTGATGACGTCCGACGTCACGGTCATCGAGCCGGCGGCCACGGTCCACCAGGCCGCGCACCTGATCGCCCGGGAGGACCACAGCCGGCTGCCCGTCGTGGACCGCGGGCGCTACGTCGGGATCGTCTCGCGCGCCGACGTCCTGGCCGCGCTGGCGCAGGAGCCGTGAGCCCGGTCCGCGCGCTCGCGCGCGTCAACGTCGCGGCGATCGAGCGCAACGTCGCCCGGCTGGTCCGCGAGGCCGAGCCGACGGCCGTCTGCGCGGTCGTCAAGGCCGACGGCTACGGCCACGGCGCGGTGCCCGCCGCCCGCGCGGCGCTGGCCGGCGGCGCCACCTGGCTGGCCGTCGCCACCGCCGAGGAGGCGCGCGCGCTGCGGGACGCCGGGCTCCGCGACCCGCCCGTGCTCGTCATGGGCGCGCTGTCGGCCGAGGAGCTGCCGGTGGCGCTGGAGGCCGGCGCCGACGTCGTCGCGTGGACGCCGGAGTTCGTCGCCGCGCTGCGCGAGGCCGGCCGGCCGGTGCGCGTCCACGTCAAGCTCGACACGGGCATGGGCCGGCTCGGCACGCGGGACCCCGCCCTGGCCACGGCGCTGGCCGACGAGGTCGCCGGCGACGACGACCTCGTGCTCGCGGGCGCCATGACCCACTTCGCGACCGCCGACGAGCCCGGCGACCGGTTCCTCGGCGAGCAGCTCGAGCGCTTCCGCGCCTGGGTGCAGCCGCTGCGCGGCCGCCATCCCGGGCTGGTCGCCCACGCCGCCAACAGCGCCGCCACGCTGCGCGAGCCCGCGTCGCGGTTCGACCTCGTACGCTGCGGCATCGCGATCTACGGCATGGACCCGTTCGGCGAGGACCCGGCCGAGCGCGACCTCGAGCCCGCCCTGGAGCTGACCTCCTACGTCGCCGCGGTCAAGGCGTGCGAGCCGGGGGAGAGCGCGGGCTACGGGCGCCGCTTCGTCGCCCAGCGGCCCACCACCCTGGCGACCGTGCCCATCGGGTACGGCGATGGGTGGCGGCGCGGGCTGACCAACGACTGCGACGTGCTGCTCCACGGCCGCCGGGTGCCGCTCGTCGGGACGGTCAGCATGGACAACATCACGCTCGAGGTCGAGGGCAAGGACGCGCACGTCGGCGACGACGTCGTCCTCCTGGGCGCCCAGGGCGCCGAGCGGGTCACGGCCGAGGAGATCGCCCGCCGCCTGGGGACGATCAACTACGAGGTGACCTGCGGCCTCTCGCCGCGGATCCCGCGGGTCCACCACCGCGACGGCGAGGTGCTGCCGGGGTGAGCGACGCGCTCGCCGCGGCCCGCGAGGCCCTGGCCGGCGCGCGCGCGTGGGTCGTCGGGGGCGCGGTGCGCGACGCGCTGCTGGGCCGCGACGTCGACGACGTGGACGTCGTCGTCGACGGCGACGTCGCGGCGGCGGCCAAGGCGCTCGGCCGCCACGCGGGCGGCCCGGCCTTCGCGCTGAGCGACACCTTCGGCGCGTGGCGGGTCATCGGCCCGGACCGGCGCTGGCAGGTCGACCTCATGCCCGTCCAGGGCGGCGGGCTGCACGCCGACCTCGCGCGGCGGGACTTCACCGTCAACGCGATGGCCGAGCCGCTGGCGGGCGGCGCGCTGGAGGACCCCTTCCACGGCCGGGAGGACCTCGCGGCCCGGCGGCTGCGGATGGTCACGCCGATCGCGTTCGACGACGACCCGCTGCGCGTCCTGCGCCTGGCCCGCTTCGCGTGCGAGCTGGGCTTCGGCACCGACCCGGGCACGGTCGAGGCCGCCCGCCACGCTGCGCGGGCGATCGCCGACGTCGCCGGCGAGCGGGTCTTCGCCGAGCTGCGGCGCGTCGTCGCCGCCGACACCGCCCTCGACGGCCTGGCGCTCATGGACGACCTCGGCCTGACCGCCCACGTCCTGCCCGAGCTCGCGGCCATGCGCGGCGTCGCCCAGAACCGCTACCACCACCTCGACGTCCACGACCACACGCTCGCGGTCCTGGAGGAGGCGATCCGGCTCGAGCGCGAGCCGGCCGCCGTCCTCGGCGACGACGCCGTCGGCGCGCGCGTGCGGGCGTTCCTGGCCGAGCCGTTCGCCGACGGGTTGACGCGGGGCGGCGCCCTGCGCTTCGGCGCGCTGCTGCACGACGTCGCCAAGCCCGAGACCCAGGCCCGCGACGAGCACGGCGAGGTGCTCGGCTTCCCCGGCCACGCCGAGCTCGGCGCCTGCGAGGCCCGCGAGGTGCTGGCGCGGCTGCGCACCAGCGAGCGGCTGCGCGCGCACGTCGCCGCGCTCACCCGCCACCACCTCGGGCTCGGGTTCCTCACGCACCGCGCGCCGCTGCAGCGCCGCGACCTGTTCAAGTACCTCATGAAGACCCAGCCCGTGCCGGTGGACGTGTCGCTGCTGTCGATCGCCGACCGGCTGGCCACGCGCGGGCGCAAGGCGCAGGAGGCGATCGAGCGCCACCTCGCGCTGGCCCGCGTGGTACTGCCCGAGGCGCTGGACTTCGACCCGCGCGCCGCGCCCCTGGTGCGCGGCGACGAGCTGGCCGCGGCGCTGGGCGTCCAGCCCGGCCGGGAGCTCGGCCGGCTGCTGCTGGAGGTCGCCGAGGCGCGCTTCGCCGGCGAGGTCGCCACGCGCGACGAGGCGGTCGCGCTTGGCGGCGCCCGAGAGGTTCCCCGCGCCGTCGCTCGCCAGGACCTCGTCGAAGAGCCCGAGCGAGGCGGCTCGCCGTGCGGTAGCCGCGGCGCAGCGGCACCAGGCCGTCGGTGGCGAACGTGAAGTGCAGGCCGCGGCGGAGGTGGACGCCCGCCTCGCGCGCGGCGTCCTCGACCAGGCGCTTGGCGTCCTCGGGGTACTCGAACATCTTCAGGAAGCCCTCGCCCTCGATGAGGACGAGCTCGGGCGACCCGAGCGTGTCGAGGCAGACGAAGGTCGTGCCCGCGCGCGGGAGGTCGGCGAGGTGGCGGCGCGCGTAGGCGAGCATCCCCTCCTGGTTGGCCTCCTCGGCCCCGGCCGACAGCAGGATCAGGCGCAGGCCCTCGGGCGGCGCGCCGCCCAGCCGCCGCGCGACCTCCAGCAGCACGGCGACGCCGGTCAGGTTGTCGTTGGCCCCCGGCACGACCGGCTGGCGGGCCATGTGCGCCATCACCGCGGCGGTGCCGGCGCTGAGGCCGGCGCCCAGCCGCGTGAGCCCGCGCGCGCCGGACGCGGCGCCGAGCGCGACCAGCGCCGGCCCGGCGGCGACGAGGCCCATCAGCGGCGGCCAGCGGTCCATGCGCTCCAGCAGCCAGGGCAGCTTGTCGCCGAGCAGCCGCGGCACCGTCTGGTCGAAGATCGCGTGCGTGCGGGCCGCGTCGTGGTGGGCGTGGACGACGAGCACCGTGTCGGCGTCGCGGTCGCCCAGCTCGCCGACGACGTTGGTCGTGTGGCCGCGGGGCAGCAGCCGCCGCACCCAGCGGCCTTCGCCGCCGGTCAGGTCCAGGTACATCGAGACGGCGGCTGCGGCGCCCATGGCCGCGCCGGCCGCCCCCCGAGCCCGGCCAGCAGCCCCAGCGGGGTGTAGAAGCCGCCGTGGACCAGCTCCTCGTCGACCTCGACGCGCGCGCCGGCCTCGCGCAGCCGCTCGGCGATCCACCCGGCCGCCTCGCGCTCGCCCGTCGAGCAGGGGAGCCGGTCGATCGCGGCGAGGTGGGTGATGTCGTCGCGCAGGGTGCCCGCCATGGGAGCGGGGACGCTACTAGTCTGCCGCGCATGGCCGACCCGGACTGCATCTTCTGCAAGATCGTGGCGGGCGAGCTCCCGGCGACGATCGTGGCCGAGGACGAGCGCACGGTGTCCTTCATGGACATCTCGCCCGCCACCCGCGGCCACGCGCTGGTGATCCCGCGCGAGCACCACAGGGATCTGCTGGACGTCGCCGAGGAGGACCTCGCCGCGGTCGCGGCGGCCGCCAAGCGGCTCGCGCGGCGCCAGAAGGAGGTGCTCGGCGCCGACGGCGTCAACCTCCTCAACTCCTGCGGCGCGGCCGGCTGGCAGACCGTGTTCCACTTCCACGTGCACGTGATCCCGCGCTACGAGGACGACCCGCTGCGCCTGCCGTGGGTGCCCGAGCAGGGCGACATGGAGGACATCAAGGCGGCGGGAGAGGAGCTGCGCGCGTGAGCACGACCTTCGGTCCCTGGACGCTGGAAGACGACGGCCCGCTGGCCGTCCTGACCGTCAGCAAGCCGCCGCTGAACCTGTTCGACCAGGAGCTCGACCAGGGCCTGCACGACGCGATCCGCCACGTCGGCGAGCAGCGCCCGCGCGCGCTGCTCATCCGCGCCGAGGGCCGGGTCTTCACCGGTGGCGTCGACGTCAACCTCTTCAAGGACCTGACGCCCGAGACCGGCGGCGAGCTGTGGCGCCGCGGCTTCGAGCTCGTGCACGCGATCGAGGACCTGCCGTTCCCCGGGAAGGCGCGCGCCGCCACGGCGGAGGTCGGCTTCAAGGACGTGGCGGGGCTCGACGACAAGTCGGCGGTGCGGATCGCCGGAGTGAGGGTCGGGCGCGTCGACGGCATCCGCCTCCTGCCGGACGGCTCGGCGGTGGCGAGGAGTTCGAGCAGCGCTCACGCGAGCTGGCGCGGACGCTGGCCGCCGGGCCGACGGTCGCGCACGCCGCGACGAAGGCGATCGTCAAGGCCCAGAAGGAGGGCGGCGCGCGGGCGGCCGACGCGATCGTCCCCGGGGTCGCCGGCGGCCTGTTCGCCACCGAGGACCTGCAGAACGCCGTCCGCTCGTTCCTGGCCGAGGGCCCGGGCAAGGCCACGTACCAGGGTCGCTGACGCGGTTCCGGGTGCCCGGCCTGTCATGGTGGCGCCATGCGGTCACCTGGTCGAGCGATCCTGGCCGGCGGCCTCCTCGCGCTCGCGGGGGTCGCGGGGGCCGCGCAGGCCGGCCCGCCCGCGCGCCACGCGCAGGCGACCGCGTCGGTGGTCGCCCGCGACGCGAAGGGCGACGCGCGGACCGATCTGGACATCACCCGGTTCTCGATCGCGCGCGGCAGCGACGGGCGGCTGCGCGCCTCGGTGACCATGGCCGCCGCGTGGGAGTCCTCGGCGTTGCGGGCCGAGGACGGGCCGCCGGGCTCGGTCTGCGTCCGCGTCTGGACGTCCTCGGACCCGCCCGACGAGCCGCCCGACTTCCTGGTCTGCGCCACCGCCGACGAGGGCGGCCAGCTGCGCGGGTCGGTGCTGCGCGAGCGGCCCAACCAGCTGCCCGAGCGCGTGGCCAAGGCGGTCGTCTCGCGGCCCAGCGGACGCACGGTGACGCTGCGCTTCTCGCAGAGCTCGGTGGGGCGCCCGGCCGCGGTGGACGTCAGCGCGGAGACCAGCCGCGCCGGCTGCCCGCGCGTGACCTGCATCGACACGGCGCCCGACGCGCCCGACACCGACCGGTTGCGGATCCGCAAGCCGGCCGGCACCAACCGCCCCTGAGTCCGCGACGCGCGTCGCAGGACCGCCCGGGCGGACCGCAACTCCGCCGGTGAGGCGTGTTCAATCCCGCTGATGCCTCGTTTCCGCGCTCTCCTGGCGACCGCGGCGGTCGCCGGCCTGGCGCTGCCCGCCGTCGCCCTCGCGACGCTCACCGACATCGGCACCGGCGTGCCCGACGCGAAGCCCAGCTGCCCGGACCGCCCGTGCCTGGCCGTCAGCCGCACCACCGGCTACCAGGCCAAGGTCGGGACCAACCGCGGCCTGATGACCGTGCCCAAGGACGGCCGGCTCGTGTCCTGGACGGTGTCGCTCGGCAAGCCGGGCAAGAAGCAGGTCGCGTTCTTCAACGACAAGCTGGGCGGCAAGTCGCAGGCGCAGATCACCGTGCTGCGGATGGGCCGCAAGCTCCACGCCCGCGTCGTGGCGCAGGGGCCGCTGATGGACCTCGAGCCCTACTTCGGGCAGACCGTCGAGTTCCCGCTGGAGCGCTCGATCGAGGTCAAGAAGGGCTACGTCATCGCCGTCACGGTGCCGACGTGGGCGCCGGCGCTGGCGGTGAACCTCGGCGGCGACACGTCGTGGCGCGCCGCGCGCAAGAAGGGCGAGTGCGAGGACACGCAGGCCCAGACGGCGCAGGAGGCCAACGCGGTCGCGCAGTTCTACTGCCTGTACCGCACCGCGCGGCTGGTCTACAGCGCGCGGGTGATCAGCACGCCGTAGCGGCGGGCAGCGTCGGCGGCTCGCCGCCGGCGCCGGAGACGACCTGGTTGCGCCCGGCCGCCTTGGCGGCGTACAGGGCGCGGTCCGCGCTGCGCAGGAGCGCGTCGGCGCTCACGTCGCCGCTCGCCGCCTCGGCGACGCCGACGCTGACGGTCACGGTGCCCACCGGCGGGATCGGCGCGGCCTCGATCGCCGCGCGCAGCGTCTCGGCGTAGGCGCGGGCGCCCTCGGCGTCGCTCTCGACCAGCAGCACGGCGAACTCCTCGCCGCCGAGGCGCGCGAACGCGTCGGTGCGGCGGGTCATCGACGCGACGAGCTCGGCCAGGCCGCGCAGCACGTCGTCGCCCGACGCGTGCCCGTAGCGGTCGTTGACCGACTTGAAGTGGTCGACGTCCAGGACCGCCAGCGCGCAGCTGCCGCCGTGGCGCCGGCAGCGGGCCAGCTCGTCGTCGAGCGCGCGGGCGAAGGCGCGGCGGTTCAGGGCGCCGGTGAGGGGGTCGCGCGTGGCGAGGACGTGCAGGCGCGCGACGAGCTCGCCCAGCTGCTCCTTGAGCGCGGTGATCAGCACGAGCACCACGGCCAGCACGACCAGCACGACGAGGAACTGGACGGTCCGGGCCACGGGGTCGACCCAGAGCACCAGCACGACGCCGTAGGAGGCGGCGAGGAAGAGGTAGTTGAGCAGCAGCTCGCGGCGCTGCAGGAAGTAGGCGCCCACGAGCATCGGCCACAGGTAGAAGAAGGGCACGAGCGCCACGGGCTCGGCGACGGCCACGACGGCGTCCACGAGCAGCGTGCCGGCGGGGATGCTGGCCAGCAGCAGCCACTGGGGCGGGCGGCGGACCAGGGCCCACATGAGGGCTCCGACCCAGGTGAGGCCCGAGCAGACGGCCAGGCCGAGGTGGTCGGAGGTGTCCGGGTCGGGTGTGGTGAGGCTCAGGATGAGCGTGAGCGCCGCGATGACGTGCAGCACCAGCATCGACCGCCGCATGCGCGCCGTGGCGGGCATCGGCCGGCGGTCCGCGGTGGCGGCGCCGAGCGGGTCGGTGAAGGGGTACGGACGCGACACTGACCGGGTGGTCGGTCCGGCCCGGCTGCGTCTTGACCGGCGCGATGTCGCGGATCGGACGATGGTCCGGTCCGCGTGGAGACGTCGGTCAGCCGGGGCAGGCGCCCGGGTTCTGCTCGCAGAAGTCGCTGAAGCCGCCCGAGTCCTGGCCGTCGCCGCCGGTCGTGCCGCCCCCGGTGGTCCCGCCGCCCGTGGTGCCGCCGGTCGTGCCGCCGGAGGTGCCGCCGGCCTCGGTGCCGCCGGTGGCCGGTGCGGCCGGCGCTGGGGCGGGCGTGGCGGTGGTCGGCGTGCCGCCCGCGGTGCCGCTCGCGGCGCCGGGCGTCGTCTCGGTGGTCGTCGTGTCGGTCGTGCTCGTCGTCGACGAGCCGCCGCCCGAGCTCTCGGCCGCGGGGAGGCTGGCGTTGGCGGGCGCGCGGAGGTCGGGCGTCGTCTTGGGGACGACGTCGGTGAACTCCTGGTCGTCGCCGCAGGCGCCGAGCACGAGCGCGGCGCCGAGGAGGAGTGCCGTGACCGGACGGCGCATGGGACGGGCTCAGCCGGCGGGCTGGGCGAGCGGCGCCATCCGGCGGCCGCACGTCGGGCAGTCGTTGAGGTCCTTCTGGGCGAGCTGGTCGCACCAGTTGCAGAAGCGGAGGTTCTCCACCGCCCACGGCAGGGTGGAGGGGGACGGCGCGAGCGGGATGACCTTGCCGACGACCTCGAGCGGCTCGCCGGTCTCGCGGTCCTTGTAGACCTTGTCGGGCTCGGCCTCGAGGAAGATCTCACGACCCGTCGAGGGCGTGCGCATGCGGTAGCGCTGGCGGGAGCTCACCCCTGGAAGCCTAGCGGGACGGCCCTCGGCATGATCCGCGCGTGCGCGTCCTCGTCTTCCACGGCTACCTGCTCCGCGGCACGGGCTCCAACGTCTACAACGCCCGGCTGGCGGTGGCGCTGGCGCGCCAGGGCCACGAGGTCCACCTGCTCAGCCAGGAGCGCCGGCCGGAGGAGATCGGGCTGCCCGGCGGGGTGGTGCTCCACCGGCCCGACATCGGCGACCTGCTGCCGGTCTACGTGGCCGACCGCTACGAGGGCGTCGAGGCCAAGCGCTTCGCCGAGCTGACCGACGAGGAGCTCGCGGCCTACCTGGAGCGCAACGTCGCCGCCGTGCGCGAGGTCGTCGCCGCGGCCCGGCCGGACGTGGCGCTGGCCAACCACCTCGTCATGGGCCCGGCGATCCTCGCCCGCGCGCTCGGGGACGAGGTGCCCTACGCCGTCAAGGTCCACGGCAGCGCGCTGGAGTACACCGTCAAGCCCGACCCCGAGCGGTTCCTGCCCTACGCCCGGGAGGGGCTGGCGCGGGCGCGCGCGGTGCTCGTGGGCTCGCGCCACACCGCGGAGAGCCTCTGGGCGGCGATGGACGACCCGTCGCTGCCGGGCCGCACGCGCCTGGGCCCGCCCGGGGTCGACGTCGAGGAGTTCCG
>JACRMD010000083.1:0-7100 GCA_016215085.1 Solirubrobacterales bacterium
CGCGCGAGCGAGCGGGCGAGCGTCGTCTTGCCCACGCCGAGCAGGTCCTCGATTAGGACGTGGTCCTCGGCCAGCATGCAGATCATGAGGTCGTCGAGGACCTCGGGGCGGACCTCGACCGCGTCGCGCACCGCGTCGGTGATGCGGCGCACCAGGAGGCCGGCGCGCGCGACCTCCGAGCCGTCGAGCCGCTCGGGCGTGCTCACCGTGTCACCTGCGCGCCGCGGAGGCGGTCGACCGTGGCGAGGATCGCGCGGGCGACCTCGGCCTTGGTCGCGCGCGCGACGTGCTCGTCGCCCGCGGCGGTGAGGATCGCCACCTCGTTCTCCGCGGTGTCGAAGCCGATCCCCGGCTGGGAGACGTCGTTGACCACCACCGCATCCAACCCCTTCCGTGAGAGCTTGTCGCGGCCGTAGTCGACCGCCTGCGCGCCGTGTTCCGCGGCGAAGCCCACGAGCGTCTGCCCGTCGCGCCGGGCGGCGGCCAGGCCGCTGAGGATGTCCTCGGTGGCCTCGAGCTCGAGCACCATCGCGTCGCGGCCGGCCTTCTTGACCTTCCCGGCCTCGGGCGCCGCGGGCCGGAAGTCGGCCACGGCGGCGGCCATCACCAGGACGTCGCAGGCGGGGAACTCCTCGAGGCAGGCGGCGCGCAGCTCGGCCGCGGTGACGACGTCGCGGTAGCGCACGCGCGGGTGGCGCGGCAGCGCGACGTTGGCGGCGAGCACGGTGACCTCGGCGCCCAGCGCGGCGGCCTCGTCGGCGACGGCGAAGCCCATGCGGCCGCTCGAGCGGTTGCCGACATAGCGCACGGCGTCGATCGGCTCGCGGGTGCCGCCGGCGGTGACGAGCACCTTGAGGCCGTCCCAGGGCCGTGGGTGGGCGGGACCCCAATCCACGACCGCCTCGACGGCGGCCAGCAGCTCGGCGGGCTCGGCCAGCCGGCCCACGCCCCACTCGTGCTTGGTGGCCAGCGCGCCGGTGCCGGGATCGATCACCGTGACCCCGCGCTCGCGCAGCGTGGCGAGGTTGGCCTGCGTGGCCGGGTGCTCCCACATGTGGTGGTTCATCGCGGGCGCGACGAGCACCGGGCAGCCCGCGGCGAGCGCGGCGCTGGTGAGCAGGTTGTCGGCCATGCCGTGCGCGAGCTTGGCGACGGTGTTCGCCGTGGCCGGCGCGATCAGGTACGCGTCGGCGTTGCGGACGAGCTCGAGGTGGCTGGCCGGGTCGTGCGACGGCGGCTCCTGGTCGGGGAACGCCCCGCGCGCCGGGTCGCGCTCGAACTCCGAGACGAGGACCGGGGCGCCGGTCAGCGCCGCGAACGAGGCGGCGCCGACGAACTGCTGGGCGGTGGGCGTCTGGACGACCCGCACCGCGTGGCCGGCCTTGGTGGCCAGCCGCACGAGCTCGAGCGCCTTGTAGGCGGCGATCCCCCCGCTGACGCCGAGGAGGAGACGCGCCATCGCGGCCTACCGGTACTGGTACTTGATCTTGCCCGCGGCGACTTCCTCGAGCGCGATGGTGAGGTAGTTCTTGCTCGCGGTGTCGACCATCGGCGGCGGGAACTCGTCGAACGTCCCCTCGCCCAGGTTGTGGTAGTACGAGTTGATCTGCCGCGCACGCTTGGCGGCGACGATCACGGAGGCGTAGTTGCTGTCGACGTGGTCGAGCAGCTTGTCGATGCGCGGGGAGATCACCCGCCCAGTGTAGCCCGCACGATCCGCTCCAGCTCCGCAACGGCGTCCTCGAGCCGGTCGTTGACGACGACGTGGTGGAACTCCGGCTGGGCCTCGAGCTCGTGCTCGGCGACCGCCAGCCGGCGATCGACCGACTCGGCGTCGTCGGTGCCCCGGCCCACGAGCCGCGCGCGCAGCGCCTCGACCGACGGCGGGGCGATGAAGATCTGGATCGCCTCCGGCATCGTCTCGCGCACCTGCCGCGCGCCCTGGACCTCGATCTCGAGGACGACCGGGACGCCCCGCGCGGTGCGCTCGTCGAGCTCGCGGCGCAGCGTGCCGTAGCGGTTGCCGGAGTACTCGGCCCACTCCACGAACCCGCCGCCGGCGACCTCACGATCGAAGTCGTCCGCAGTCAGGAACCAGTAGTCCGCGCCGTGCACTTCTCCGGGGCGCGGCTTGCGGGTGGTCGCCGACACGCTGAGCTCGAGGTCGGGCAGCCGCTCGAGCAGGCTGCGGATCAGCGTGCCCTTCCCGACGCCGGACGGCCCGGTGATGACGAAGACGCGCGCCAGGACGCTACTTGCGGAGCAGGCCGACGAGCTCGGCGCGCTGCCGGTCCGACAGGCCGCCGATGGTCTTCGACGGCGAGATGCGGCACTGCTGGAGGACCTTGTTGGCCTTCACTCGCCCGTACTTCGGCACGGCCAGGAGCATGTCGAACACCTTGGCGGTCTCGACGTACTCGGGGGGATCGAGCAGCAGCGTGTGGATCGACACCCGGCCACCCTTCAGGTCGCGCTTCAGCTGGGCGCGACGCATGCGGATGACGTTCGCCTTCTGCAGGGCGTCCATCCGCTGGGTGAGGCTTCTCTCGGGTGCCGCCGTGTGCTTGGTGGGCGTGTTGGCGGCCGGCGACATCGGGGCGCCGATACTACACACCGCGCGAGGGCGAACAAGGCGTCAGAAGCCCAATTCACCTCGACCTCAGGTCGAGGTCCATGCTTCTTCACCCTAGTTGACCCCACGCAGCCCGAAACGGGCCTCGCTTGCAGGCGTTTTCGAGCCGGTCGAGGGTGCGCGCCGGCCGCCCTACCTAGGTGCGGCGGCGGGGAACTGGCCGGTCTTTGCGGGAATCGCCCGCGACGCGCCTCCGACCGCCTCCTGGACCGAGGTCAGACCGGCTTCGCGCACCATGCGGGCGAGCCCGCGGTGCATGCGGCGTGGCCAGAGGGGACCACCGTAGACGAAGCCGGTGTACCCCTGCACCAGCGTGGCTCCCGCGTGGATGCGCTCCAACGCGTCGGCGGGCGTCTCGACGCCCCCGGCGGCGACCAGGACGACCCGGTCACCGACCCGTGCGCGCAGCCGGCGCAGGACCTCCAGCGCGCGGTCCGCGACCGGCGGGCCGGACAGCCCGCCGGCGCCCGCGGCCTGCACCGCGCTCGCCGGCGTGCGCAACCCGTCGCGGCTGGTCGTCGTGTTCGCGGCGATGAGCCCGTCGAGGCCCTGCTCGAGCGCGAGGTCGGCGATCGCGTCGACGTCCGCGTCGGCGAGGTCGGGCGCGATCTTGACCAGCAGCGGCACGCCGGGCGCGACCTCGCGGACGGCGGCGATCAGGGGCCGCAGCCGGTCGGCGGCCTGGAGGTCGCGCAGGCCCGGGGTGTTCGGCGAGGAGACGTTGACCGTGACGTAGTCCGCGAAGCTCCACTTCGTCTTGCCGATGTTCACGCCGACCACGCCGGGCCGGCGGCCCGCCCCCTCCGGAAGGGGCGCGGCGGCGCCGCCGCCACCGGCGCGGCGCCGCGCGAGCCGGCGCGCAGCGGCCTCCGCGCCCTGGTTGTTGAACCCCATCCGGTTGACCAGCGCGCGGTCCTCCCGCAGGCGGAAGAGCCGGGGGCGCGGGTTGCCGGGCTGGGCCTGCGCGGTCACCGTGCCGACCTCGACGAACCCGAAGCCGAGGTCGAGCAGGTCGCCGGCGTGCTCGGCGTCCTTGTCGAAGCCCGCGGCCAGGCCGAGCGGGCTCGGGAAGTCCAGGCCGAACGCGCGGGTGCGCAGGACCGGGTCGCGCGGGACCGTCCAGCGGCGGCCCAGCCGGGCCAGCGGCAGCAGCCGCGTGCCCAGCCGGTGGGCGCGCTCGGCGTCGAGCCGCCGCAGGACGAGCGCGAAGACGAGCCGCCAGAGCGGGCCGGCCGCCGGGCGCGGAGCCGGTGCCTCCGCCCCGCTCACGCCATCGCGCCGAAGCGCTCCGCGTGCAGCTCCTGCAGCGACAGGACCTCGGGCTGCTTCTGGCGCGCCGCGCTGATGGCCCGCGCGGCGCTCAGGCCCGCGCTCAGGGTCGTCAGGCACGGGATGCCGGCGGCGACCGCCGACCGGCGGATCTCCCAGCCGTCGGTGCGGGCGCCCGAGCCGGTCGGCGTGTTGACCACGAGGTCCACGTCGCCGCGCTCGATCCAGTCCACGACGTTGTTGTCGCCCTCGCCGATCTTGTTGATCGTCGTCACCGGCACGCCCCAGCGCTCGATCGCCTGCGCGGTGCCGCGGGTGGAGACGATCCGGAACCCGAGGTCGTAGAGCAGCTGCGCCACGGCGACCGCGCCGGGCTTGTCGCTGTCGGTCACGGTGATGAAGACCGTCCCGCCGGCGGGCAGCGCCGCGCCCGCCGCGGCCTGCGCCTTGGCGAACGCCGTCGGGAAGTCGCGGGCGACGCCCATGACCTCGCCGGTGGAGCGCATCTCCGGGCCGAGCACCGCGTCGGAGCCCTCGAAGCGGTCGAAGGGCAGCACCGCCTCCTTGACCGACACGTGGTCGAGGTGCAGGTCCTCGGGCGGCAGGCCGAGGTCGCCGAGCTTCTCCCCCAGCATCAGCCGGCAGGCCATCTTGGCCAGCGGCACGCCGATCGCCTTGGAGACGAACGGCACGGTCCGCGACGCGCGGGGGTTGGCCTCGATGACGTACAGCGCGCCGCCGTGGACGGCGTACTGGACGTTGAGCAGGCCGACGACCCCGAGGCCGAGGGCGATGCCGCGCGTGGCCGCGCGGATCTCGCCCAGCATCTCCTCGCCCAGCGAGTGCGGCGGCAGCACGCAGGCCGAGTCGCCGGAGTGGATGCCGGCCTCCTCGACGTGCTGCATGACGCCGCCGACCCAGACCTGCTCGCCGTCGCACAGCGCGTCGACGTCGACCTCGATCGCGTTCTCCAGGAAGCGGTCCAGGAAGATCGGCCGGCCGTCGCGGGCGTGGCGCTCCAGGTAGCCCGCCAGCCCGTCGCGCGAGTAGACGATCTCCATCGCCCGGCCGCCGAGCACGTAGGACGGGCGCACGAGCAGCGGGTAGCCGACGACGTCGCCCTGGGCGAGCGCCTCCTCGATCGTGGTCGCCGTGGCGTACGGCGGCGCGCTGTAGCCGAGCTCCTCCAGCAGCGCGCCGAAGCGGCCGCGGTCCTCGGCGGCGTCGATCGCGTCGACGCTCGTGCCCAGGATCGGGACGCCGGCCTCGGCGAGGCCGTGGGCGAGCTTGAGCGGCGTCTGGCCGCCGAACTGGACGATCACGCCCTCCGGCTGCTCGACCTCGACGACGCCGAGGACGTCCTCCAGCGTCAGCGGCTCGAAGTACAGCCGGTCGGAGGTGTCGTAGTCGGTGGAGACCGTCTCCGGGTTGCAGTTGATCATCACCGCGTCGCGGCCGGACTCGCGGACGGTCATCGCGGCGTGCACGCAGCAGTAGTCGAACTCGATGCCCTGGCCGATGCGGTTGGGGCCGGCGCCGAGGATGACCACCGAGCGGTTGTCGCCGCGCTCGATCTCGTGGGCCGCCCGGCGCTCCCAGCCGGAGTAGTAGTACGGCGTGCGCGCCTCGAACTCGGCCGCGCACGTGTCCACCGACTTGAACGAGCGCTCGCCCGCGAACGCGGACTCCGGGTCCAGCGCGATCGCGTGCAGCTCGCGCAGGTACCACGGGTCGACGCTCGTCTGGCGGTGCACCTGCTCGACCGTGGCGCCCTTGCGGAATGCCTCGAGGATCACGTCGAAGCGGTCCGAGGCGGGCCGCTCGAGCAGCTGCAGCAGCGTCGCGGCGTCCAGCGGCTCGAGCTTGGGGACCGCGTCGAGCTCGCGCGAGCGCATGGCCTTCAGGAACGCCTGGCGGAAGGTGCGGCCGATCGCCATCGCCTCCCCCACCGACTTCATGTGGGTCGACAGCTCGGCGTTGGCCCCGTGGAACTTCTCGAACGCGAACCGCGGCCACTTGACGACCACGTAGTCGATCGCCGGCTCGAAGCTCGCCGGCGTCACCCGCGTGATGTCGTTGGGGATCTCCTCCAGCGAGTAGCCGACCGCCAGCCGCGCGGCGATCTTGGCGATCGGGAACCCGGTGGCCTTCGACGCCAGCGCCGAGGACCGCGACACGCGCGGGTTCATCTCGATGATGAGGATCTCCTCGGTCTCCGGGTTGACCGCGAACTGCACGTTCGAGCCCCCGGTCTCGACGCCGACCGCGCGGATGACCTGGATCGCCTGGTCGCGCAGCTGCTGGTAGAGCCGGTCGGTGAGCGTCTGCTGCGGCGCAACGGTGACCGAGTCGCCGGTGTGCACGCCCATCGGGTCGATGTTCTCGATCGAGCAGACGATGACCACGTTGTCGTTGTGGTCGCGCATGACCTCGAGCTCGAACTCGCCCCAGCCGAGCACCGACTGGTCGAGCAGCACCTGCGTGATCGGCGACGCGGCGAGGCCGCGCGAGACGATCGTGCGGAACTCCTCCTCGGTGCGGGCGATCCCGCCGCCGCGGCCGCCGAGCGTGAACGCCGGGCGGACGATCGTCGGGAGCCCCACCTCGTGCAGCTTGGCCAGCGCCTCGTCGAGCGTCGTGGCGATCGCGCTGGCGGGCATCCGCAGCCCGGCGCGCTCCATCGCCTCGCGGAAGAGGTCGCGGTCCTCGGCGCAGTTGATGGCGTCGTAGTTCGCGCCGATCAGCTCGACGCCGAACTTGTCCAGCGTCCCGTCCTCGTGCAGCGCCTTGGCGAGGTTCAGCGCCGTCTGCCCGCCGAGCGTCGGCAGCAGCGCGTCGGGGCGCTCCTTCTCGATGACCTGGGCGACCGGCCCGGGCAGCAGCGGCTCGACGTACGTCGCGTCGGCGAACTCGGGGTCGGTCATGATCGTCGCCGGGTTCGAGTTCACCAGGACGATCTCGTAGCCCTCCTCCTTGAGGACCTTGCAGGCCTGCACGCCCGAGTAGTCGAACTCGGCGGCCTGGCCGATCACGATCGGGCCGGAGCCAAGGATCATGATCTTGTGGAGGTCGTCTCGCCTAGGCACGCACGGCCTCCAGGAAGCGGTCGAACTGGTACAGGGCGTCGTTGGGGCCAGGCCCCGCCTCGGGGTGGTACTGCACGGTGGCGCCGTTGACCTCCAGGAGCTCGAGCCCCTCG
>JACRMD010000083.1:7170-11938 GCA_016215085.1 Solirubrobacterales bacterium
CGAGCCCGACGGCCTGGCAGAGCAGCTGGTGGCCGAGGCAGATGCCCCACACCGGCCGCTTGCCGACGAGGTCGCGGACGGTGGCGACGACGTAGTCCAGCGCCGCCGGGTCGCCCGGCCCGTTGGCCAGGAAGAACGCGTCGGCGTCGGTGGCCAGCAGCTCCTCGGCGCTGACGCGGCAGGGGTGCAGCGTCACCTCCGCCCCGCGCTCGACGAGGTTGCGCACGATCGAGAGCTTGATCCCCGTGTCGATCGCGTGGATCTTGGTGGGGTTGCCGAGGCCGACCGTGTGCGCGCGCTCGGGCGTCACCGTGCGGGCCAGGTCGGCGCCGACCATCGACGGCTCGGCGGCGATCCTCTCGCGCGCCTCCGCCTCGCTCATCGCGCCGGGGAAGACGCCGCCCTTCATCGCGCCGGCGCTGCGGATGTGGCGCACCAGCTCGCGCGTGTCGACGCCGGTGATGCCGGGGATGCCGCAGTCGCGCAGCCAGTCCAGCCAGCCGCCCTCGGCCTCCGGCGCGTCCTCGAAGTTGACCGCGTCGCGCATGATCGCCGCGCGGGCGTGGACGCGGTCGGACTCCATGGCGGCCTGCGAGACGCCGTAGTTGCCGATGTGCGGGTAGGTGAAGGTGATGAGCTGCCCGGCGAAGCTCGGGTCGGTCATCGACTCCTGGTAGCCGGACATGCCGGTGGTGAAGACCACCTCACCGACCGCGACGCCTTCGGCGCCGACGGCGTCGCCGTCGAAGCGGGTGCCGTCCTCGAGCAGGACGTAGGCGCTGCTCATCACAGGATCACCTTCTGGACCGCCTTGAACTCGGGCGTGCCGGCGCGCTCGCACAGCTCGAGCAGCGCCGCCTCCACCGTGGTGAGCGTCGCGCCCGCGCGCTCCAGGCGCCGCAGGCCGACCTCCTTGTCGACCGCGTGGCGCGAGCCGGTGGCGTCGACGGCGACCTGGACCTCGACGCCGCGGTCGAGCAGGTCCAGGACGGTCTGCGCGACGCAGACGTGCGCCTCGATGCCGCAGACCAGCGCCTGCGGCGTGGTCACGTCGAAGCCGTCGGCCCGCACCGCGGAGAACACGGTCTTCTCGACGACGGGCTCGCCGTCGAGGCCGACCTCCGGCGCCGTGTGCTTGAGGCCCTTGGGGTACTGCTCGGTGGCGATGGCCGGCACCTCCAGGATGCGCGCCCCCTCGACGAGCCGCCCGCACTGGCGCGCGACCTCGTCGAAGGTGTCGTAGGAGCGGAAGCCCTCCTGGACGTCGACGACGACCAGGGTGGTGGTGTCGCGGCCGATCACGCGACCACCTCGAACGAGCGCGTGCGGTAGGCCACCGCGCCGGCGGCGACCGTCAGCACGACGCGGCCCTGCAGCGTGCGGCCGTCGAAGCAGCAGTTCGCGCTGCGCGACTCGTAGCCGCCGTCGCCCACGACCCACTCCGCGCCGAGGTCGACGAGCGCGAGGTTGGCGGGCGCGCCCGGCTGGATCACCGGCGTGGGCAGGCCGAACAGGGCGGCGCCGTCGGTCAGCCGCCGCAGCACGAGCTCCAGCGGCAGGACCCCGGGCTTGACGAGCTCGGTGTAGAGCGCGGCGAACGAGGTCTCCAGCCCGGTGGTGCCCATCGGGGCCTGCTCGAACGGGACCTCCTTCTCGTCGCGCGCGTGCGGGGCGTGGTCGGTGGCCACGCAGTCGATGACGCCCGAGCGCAGGCCCTCGATGAGCGCCTGGCGGTCGGCCTCGGTGCGCAGCGGCGGGTTCATCTTCATCCGCGTGTCGAGCGTGCGCACCGCCTCGTGCGTGAGCAGCAGGTGGTGCGGCGAGGCCTCGGCGGTGATCTGCACGCCGCGCTCCTTCGCGGCCGCGACCGCCGCGACCGACTCGACGCAGCTGAGGTGCTGGACGTGGATGCGGCCGCCTTCGTAGCCGGCGATCATCGCGTCGCGCGCGACCATCGTCGACTCGCTGATGCTCGGGATGCCGGCGACGCCGAGCAGCGCGCTGACCTCGCCCTCGTGCATCGCGCCCTTGCCGCTGAGCGACGGGTCCTCCTCGTGCAGGGCGATCACGCCGCCGCACAGGCGCTGGTACTGCAGCGCCTTGCGGAGCATCCCCGCGGAGACGACCGGCCGGCCGTCGTCGGTGAACCCGACGGCGCCCTCCTCGCGCAGCTCGGCCATCTCGGTCAGCTCGGTGCCGCCCAGCCCGCGCGTGATCGCCGGCAGGAACCCGACAGGGATGCGGGCCTGCAGGCGGGCGGCGTCGCGCAGGGAGCGCAGCAGCGGCGCGCTGTCGACCACCGGGTCGGTGTTCGGCATCGCCAGCACGGCGCAGAACCCGCCGGCGGCGGCGGCGCGCGTGCCGGTCTCGAGGTCCTCCTTGTGCTCCTGGCCGGGCGTGCGCAGGTGCACGTGCGGGTCGACGAAGGCCGGGAACAGGTGGCGGCCGGTGCCGTCGACGGTCTCCGCGCCCTCCGGCGCGTCGGCGTCGCGGCCGATCGCGGCGACCTCGCCGCCGCGGACGACGACGTCGGTGACCTCGTCGATCCCGGAGCGCGGGTCGAGCACGTGCGCGCCGCGGACGACGAGCGTGGCGTCGGGCGCGTCGGCGCGGACGAGCGGCGAGGCGGCCATCAGGCGGGCACCGGGTGGGAGGGATCCGTCTCGTGCGGCGCGGTCGCGTTGGCGTGCGCCAGCACCTCGTAGAGCACCGCCATCCGCACCACGACGCCGGCGGCGACCTGGGCGGTGATGACGGCCTGCGGCGAGTCGACGACCTCGGCGCTGAGCTCGACGCCGCGGTTGACCGGGCCGGGGTGCATGAGCACCTGGCGCGGGCCGAGGCGGCGGCCGTTGACCTGGTACCAGGTCGCGTACTCGCGCAGCGACGGGACGAAGCTGTCGGTCATCCGCTCGTGCTGCATCCGCAGCGCGTAGACGACGTCGGCCTGCGGGAGGTCGTCGAGCGTGTAGCGCACGTCGCAGCCCAGCGCCTCGATGCCGCGCGGGATCAGCGTCGGCGGGCCGGCGACCGTCACCTCGGCGCCCATCTTCTGGAAGGCGAGGATGTTCGAGCGCGCGACGCGGCTGTGGAGGACGTCGCCCACGATCCAGATCTTCGCGCCGTCGAGGTTGCCGAGGCGCCGCCGCAGCGTGTGGACGTCCAGCAGCGCCTGGGTCGGGTGCTCGTGCTTGCCGTCGCCGGCGTTGACGATCGCCGCCGGCGTCCAGCGCGAGACGAGCTCGGCGGCGCCGGCCCACGGCGTGCGGATGACGATCGCGTCGGGCTTGTGGGCGCCGAGGGTCAGGATGGTGTCCTTGAGCGACTCGCCCTTCTCGACGCTCGAGCCGCTGGCGGCGAAGTTGACCACGTCGGCGCTCAGCCGCTTGGCCGCGAGCTCGAACGAGCTGCGGGTGCGGGTGCTCGCCTCGTAGAAGAGGTTCAGGACCGTGCGGCCGCGCAGCGCGGGCACCTTCTTGACCTCGCGCTCGGCGACCTCCTCGAAGGCGCCGGCGCGGTCGCAGATGCGCTCGATGTCGGCGCGGTCGAGGTCCTCGATGGACAGCAGGTGGCGCATCAGGCGGGGACCTCCTCGATCTGGGCGATGCGGACCTCGTCGGTGCCGTCGAGCTCCTCGACGCGCACGTTGACGCGCTCGTGGCGCGAGGTCGGCAGGTTCTTGCCGACGTAGTCGGGCCGGATCGGCAGCTCGCGGTGGCCGCGGTCGGCCAGGACGGCGAGCTGGACCCTGGCGGGCCGGCCGTAGTCGAAGAGCGCCTCGATGGCGGCGCGCACGGTCCGGCCGGTGTAGAGGACGTCGTCGACGAGGACGACGGTCAGCCCGTCGAGCGGGAAGTCGACGTGGCTGGCGTGGACGACCGGCTGCTCGGCGCGCGTGCCGACGTCGTCGCGGTAGAAGGAGATGTCGAGGTCGCCGATCGGGACCTCGTGCTCGAGCAGGTCGCCGAGCAGTGCGTGGATGCGCAGGGCGAGGATCGCGCCGCGGCGGTGGATCCCGACGATCGCGAGCTGCTCCGGGTCCCCGTTGCGCTCGACGATCTCGTGGGCGATGCGCACGACCGTGCGCCGCATGTCGTCCCCGTCGAGGACGACCTTCTCGTGGTCCATCTGTCCGTCCTTCCTGGCCTCACGGGACCGGGTTAAAGGAGCTGGTGTCAGACGGGCACGCTAGCAGCGCCGCGGACGGATCGGCGGCGCCCGCTACCGGCGGTCGACGTCCAGCGTCACCGTCTCGCCCTGCTCGACCTCGGTGCCGCCGATCGGGTCCTGGGCGGTGACCGCCCACGCGGACTCGTCGACGATGCCGAAGAGGCCGCCGCCGTTGACGTCGACGTCGAGGCCGGCCGCCTGCAGCCGGTCGAGCGCCTCGTCGAGCGGGAGGCCGACGAGGTCGGGCACGGTGGCCGTCGCCACGCGCGGCTGGGACTCGACGGTGACCGGGCGCTCGACCGTGACCGTCGTCTCGCGGATCGCGGGCTTCGCGCCGCCGAGGATCGCGACGAGCAGCACGCCCGCGAGGAACCCGGCGGCGACGCCGAGCGCCAGGCCGAGGGGCGTGAAGCGCCGCGGGCGGCGCGGGCGCTGGACCTCGGTCGGTGTCGGCATGGAGACACACGGTAGCCCGCGCGCGGCGGCCTACCGCGCGGGCTCGGGCACCAGCCGCGGGCGCCCGGGGTCCCAGCGATGCAGTACCGGCGGGCCCTTCTCCGGGAACGGGACCTCGACCTCGTCGAAGTCCCTGGGCACC
>JACRMD010000392.1 GCA_016215085.1 Solirubrobacterales bacterium
GCGCCGCGCCTGGCCGAGCGCCACGCGGTCGGCGACCGCGGCCGGCACGCGCAGCAGCGCGCCGTAGGGCACGCGCGGCGGGTCCACCGCGACGACGCCGGGCGTGCGCAGGAGGTCCTCGGCCTGGTCGCGGAGGATGAACCCCTCCAGCGGCCGCGGCAGCAGCAGGAGGGCGAGGGGGCGCAGCGACTCGTCGACCACGGAGCCAAGGAGCCTAGGGGTGGCGGCCCAAGGGCGGCGGGGCGGGCATGTACCGTCCCGCGCCACATGGGGCCCGCACGCCGCCTGCTCTACGGCACCGCCGCCTACCAGGCGGCCGCGCTCGTCGCGAACGCGCTGGCCCTCGTGACGCTGCCGCTCTACACGAAGCACCTCACGACGGCCGACTACGGCTACGCCGAGACGCTGCTCACGGCCATCATCTTCACGAGCATCGTCCTGCGCCTCGGGATCGGCGAGGCGCTCGTGCGGTTCTGGTTCGACGACGAGGACCCCGAGCGCCGCCGGCAGCTCGCGCACACCGCGACGGCGTGGACGTTCTGGATCACCACGCCGCTCGCGGTCCTGGGCGCGGCGTTCAGCGCCCCGCTGTCGCGCGCGCTGCTGTCGGTCGACGACCCCGAGCTGTTCGCCGGCGGCGTGCTCGGCCTGTGGGCGTTCACGAACCTCGAGGTCGCCTACGCGCTGCTGCGCGTCGAGGAGCGCCGCGCGACCTACCTGCGCGCGTCGCTGATCAACGTCCTGCTCACGGTCACGTTGACGATCCTGCTGGTGGTCGTCCTGGAGGAGGGCGCCGCCGGCTACGTGCTGGGCAACTACGCCGCCTCGGCCGCGGTGCTGCTCGGGCTGTGGCTGACCAACCGCGACCAGGTCTCGCTGCGCCCGCCGCAGCGCATGCGCGCCCTGCTGGCCTTCGGTGCCCCGACGGTGCCCGCCGACGCCACCGTCTTCGCGCTGAACGTCGTCGACCGCTGGTACCTGCTGCGCGTCGACGGGCCCGACGCCGCCGGCCGCTACGCGTTCGCGGCGAAGCTCAGCGCGGTCGTCATCGTCGCCGTGCGCGGCTTCCAGGCCGCGTGGCCGCCGCTGGCCTACTCGATCACCGACGAGGACGAGGCGGGCCGCCTGTACGCCCGCGTGACGACGGCCTACGTCGTGGTCACGGGCCTGGTCGTCGCCGGCGTCACGCTGCTGGGCCGCTGGGTCGTGGACCTGCTCTCCAGCGACCCGACCTACGAGGGCGCCTTCGAGGCGCTGCCGTGGGTCGCGCTCGGGTGGGCGCTGTACGGGCTCGTGCTCGTGCTCGTCACGGTGGCAGGCCGCGCGAAGGTCACGACGCGCAACTTCCCCGCGACCGCCGCCGGCCTCGCGGTGAACGTCGTGCTCATCGTCCTGCTGGTGCCGCCGCTGGGCATCGCCGGCGCCGGCATCGCGCTCTGCGGCGCCTACGCCGTGATCCTCGTCGTGCTCCAGCGGCTCACCCGCGGCCTGTTCCACGTGCCCTTCGAGCGGGCGCGGCTGCTGGCCGCGGTCGGCGTCCTGGCGGCCGTGGCCGTCGGCGGCGAGCTGCTGCTGCCCACCGAGGGCGCGGCGGGCCTCGTGTCGCGCGCGGCGCTGCTGGCCGCCACGCCCGCGCTGCTGGTGGCCGCCGGGGCGATCCGCGTGCACGAGGTGCGCACGGTGGTTCAGGCGCGACGCTCCGGGGAATAGGGTTTCGGCCGCCGCGCTCGGGAGGCGCGGCGCACCGTCCACACACCAAGACAGGGGAGAAGCACCCAGATGCATCGCATCGCGCGCGTGCTCGCGCTCGCGCTCGTGGCCTGCGGCCTCACTGCGGCTCCGGCGTTCGCACAGGACGTCATCGTGAAGTTCCGGCCCGGCGTCGCGTCGTCGCAGGCGAC
>JACRMD010000393.1 GCA_016215085.1 Solirubrobacterales bacterium
CCCGGCCCCGGCGGTCCCGCGACGATCGGTGACCGGGTGTGGCGCGACACCGACGACGACGGGGTCCAGGACGCCGGCGAGCCCGGTGAGGCGGGCGTCGCGGTCGAGCTGTGGGACGAGGCGATGGCGACCAAGCTCGCCGCGACGACGACCGACGGGAGCGGCGCCTGGGTGCTCGCCCCGCCGAGCACGACGACCCCCTACCGCGTGCGGCTGGTCCTGCCCGCGGGCGCCATCTACGCCAAGGCGGACGCCGGCGGCGACGACGCGACGGACTCCGACGTGCGCGCCGCGGGCGACGACGCGGGCTTCACCGCGCCGCTGACCGTCGCCGCGGCGACGACGGCCGTCGACGCCGGGATCGTCTTCCGGCCGCGGGTCCTGCTCGGCAACCTCGTGTGGCGCGACGGCAACCACGACGGGATCTACGCGCTGGGGGAGCCGGTGCGGCCGGGCGTCGCGGTCGAGGCGTGGAACGCGAGCCGCACGCAGCTGCTGGCGAGCGCCACCTCCGACGCCGGCGGGGTCTACGCCCTGGAGGTTCCGCGCGGCGGGACCTACCGCGTGCACTTCGCCGACGCGACCTACCCGAGCTTCACGCCCCAGGACGCGGGCGCCGACGACAGCGTCGACTCCGACGTCGCGGCGTTCGGCGCCGACTTCGGCTGGACGGCGCCCGTCACGCCCGCCGCGAACCTCTTCACGGTGGATGCCGGGGTCGTGGCCCCGATCAACGTGGGGAACTTCGTCTGGCGCGACACGAACGGCAACGGCGCGCAGGACGGCGGCGAGGCCGGCGTGCCGGGCGTGACGGTGCAGCTGTGGGACGCGGCGAAGGCCATCCAGTACTCGTCCGCGGTCACCAACGGCAGCGGCATCTACACGCTGCGCGCGCCGCACGCCGGGACCTACCGCGTGCGGGTCCTCGCGCCCGCGGGGTTCACCTTCACCGCCAAGGACGCCGCGGGGGACAACCTCACCGACTCCGACATCAACCCGAGCGGGCCCGACGCGGGCTACTCCGACGCGTTCTCGCTCGCGTCGAACGTGATCTCGACGACGACCTGGGACGCGGGGCTGATCCCGCTCTAGGACCCGCGCCGGCGCAGCTGCGGCACCAGCCACATCGCCTCGAGCGCGATGCGCGTGCTCATCTTCGAGTGCCCGTGCAGCCGGTCGCGGAACGTGATCGGCACCTCGCGGACGCGGAAGCCCTGCCGCACGGCGCGGTAGGTGAGCTCGACCTGGAAGGCGTAGCCCTTGGAGCGGATCGTCGGCAGGTCGATGGCCTCCAGCACCTCGCGCCGGAAGCACTTGAAGCCGCCGGTGAGGTCGCGGACGCCGAGGCCGAGCACGCGGCGCGCGTACCAGGAGCCGCCGCGCGAGACGCAGCGCCGCAGCAGCCCCCAGTCCTCCACGCCGCCGCCGTCGACGTAGCGCGAGCCGAGCGCGAGGTCGGCGTCGCCGTCGCGCGCGCACGCCAGCAGCCGGGCGAGGTCCGCCGGGTCGTGCGAGAAGTCGGCGTCCATCTCGAAGACGTAGCCGGCGCCGCCGGCCAGCGCGTGGGCGAACCCGGCGAGGTACGCGGGGCCGAGGCCGAGGCGCTCGGTGCGGTGCAGCACCTCGACCTTGGGGTGCGTCGCGGCGAGCCGGTCGGCGATGTCGCAGGTCCCGTCGGGGGAGCCGTCGTCGACGACGAGGATGCGGTGGCCGTCGGGCGCCGCGCGGCGCAGCACCGCCAGCGCAGCGGTCACGATGGCCTCGATGTTCTCGGCCTCGTCGTAGGTGGGGAGGATGAGCCAGGGCGGTCCGGGCATGGAGGGGGCCGCGTACCCTAGGGCGAAGTGCCGCCGAGCGACCCCACGAACGCCACCATCGCCGCCGCCTTCGACGAGCTCGGCGACCTGTACGAGCTCGACGGGGCGATCGTCCACCGCGTCGTCGCCTACCGCACCGCCGCCAAGGCGGTCCGCGAGGCGCCGGTCTCGGTGGCCGCGCTCGCCCGCGAGGGCAAGGTCACCACGCTGCCGTGCGTCGGCAAGACGCTGGAGGAGAAGATCCGCGCGCTGCTCGACACGGGGACCATCCCCGCCGCCGAGAAGCTGCGCGCGAAGTTCCCGCCCGGCCTGATCGACCTCACGCGGCTGCCCGGGCTCGGCCCCAAGCGGGCGCGCAAGCTCTTCGACGAGCTAGGCATCGACTCGCTCGAGGCGCTCAAGACGGCGGCCGACGAGCAGCGGCTGCGCGGCGTCAAGGGCTTCGGGCCCAAGTTCGAGGAGTCGGTCCTCGCGGCCTTCGCGGCCGGCGTGCCCGAGCGCGACAAGCCGCGGCTGCTGCTCTCCAAGGCCATCGAGCTGGGCGAGGCGATCGCCGACGAGCTGCGCCGCCACCCGGCGGCGGTGCGCGTCGAGCTCGCGGGCGGCGTGCGCCGCGGCGCCGACAGCGTCAAGGACCTCGACATCGTCGCGGCCTCCGAGGACCCGCCCGCGCTCGCCGCCGCGCTGGCCGAGCTCGACCTCGTCGAGAGCGCGTCGTCCTCGGGCGAGAACGCGGCCCGCGCGCGCACCCACAACGGCGTCGACATCGACCTGCGGGTGGTGACGCCGGACCTGTTCGGCAACCTGCTCCAGCACTTCACCGGCTCCAAGCAGCACAACATGCGGCTGCGCGAGCGCTCGGTGCGCAAGGGCCTGCACATCAGCGAGTACGGCATCCTCGACGACGCGACCGGCGAGACGCTGCGCTGCGCCGGCGAGGAGGAGGTCTACGCGCGGCTGGGCCTGCCGTGGATCCCGCCCGAGCTGCGCGAGGAGCGCGGCGAGCTCGAGCCCGGCTTCACCGTCCCGGAGCTCGTCACCGTCGACGACCTCAAGGGCGACCTGCACTGCCACACCGTCGCCTCCGACGGGCGCAACACCGCCGAGGAGATGGCGCGCGGCGCGCAGGCCCGCGGCCTGGAGTACATCGCCATCACCGACCACTCGGCGACGCACGGCTTCGGCAACCACGTCGAGCCCGACGAGCTGCGCCGGCAGATCGAGCGCATCCGCGCGCTCAACGAGCGCCTGGACGGCATCGAGGTCCTGATCGGGACCGAGACCAACATCCTGCCCGACGGCTCGCCCGACTACGACGACGACCTGCTCGCCGAGCTCGACTGGGTCGTCGGCTCGGTGCACACGGGCTTCGGCATGCCGCGCGCCGAGATGACCAAGCGGATCGTGGCCGCGGTCGAGCACCCGTGGATCGACTGCATCGGCCACCTCACCGGCCGCAAGATCGAGTCCCGCCCGCCCTACGAGGTCGACGTCGATGAGGTCTTCGCCGCCGCCGCCCGCAGCGGCTGCATGCTGGAGATCAACTCGGCCGCCGACCGCCGCGACCTCAGCGACGTGCACGCCCGCGCCGCGCGCGCGGCCGGCGTGACCATCATCATCAACTCGGATGCGCACCGCGTCGCGACGCAGGGCGTGGTGCGCTGGGGCGTGGCCACCGCACGGCGCGCCTGGCTGACCGCGGACGACGTGGCCAACACGCGCCCGTGGGCGGAGTTCGCCCCGCTGCGCAAGCGGGCGCGCGCGTAGCGGGATCGACACGAGCGCGTAACGACCGGTTCACCGGCGCGCGGGCGACGCGGGCGTAGCGTCGCCCGCCATGCGACGACTCCTCTGCGCGGCGCTCGGCGCCGCCCTCCTGGCCCTGCCCGCCGCCGCCGCGGCCGAGCCGCGCTACCACCTGGCCGTCATCGGCGACGTGCCCTACGACGCGGCACAGGACGCCTACCTGCCGACGCTCATCGGTGCCGTCAACGCCGACCCGCAGGTGCAGGCCGCCGTGCACCTCGGCGACATCAAGAGCGGCGGGACGCCGTGCTCGGACGCCTGGTTCGCGCACATCAAGGACGATGTCTTCGGCGCCTTCGACGACCCGCTGGTCTACACCCCGGGCGACAACGAGTGGACGGACTGCCACCGCCCGACCAACGGCCCGTACAACCCGCTCGAGCGGCTCGCCAGGATCCGCGAGGTGTTCTTCCCGACGCCGGGCCAGACGCTCGGGCGGCACCCGATGGCGGTGACCGCGCAGGCCGCGCCGTACGTCGAGAACGTGCGCTGGTACCGCTCGCGCGTCGCCTTCGGCACCGTGCACGTCGTCGGGTCCAACAACTCGCTCGCACCGTGGACCGGGCTCACCGAGCCGACGCCCGAGCAGCTGCAGGAGGTGGAGGGCCGCACGCAGGCCGCGCTCGACCAGATCGACGCCGTCTTCGACCGGGCCGAGCTCGTCAGCTCGACCGGCCGCCGCGGCAAGGGCGTCGTGCTGATGATGCAGGCCGACATGTGGGACGGGGCCGCGGCCAACCAGACGGGGTTCGCCGCGATCAAGGAGCGGATCGCGCAGCGCGCCCGGGCGTTCCGCAAGCCGGTGATCCTGCTCGAGGGCGACTCGCACGGGTATAAGGTCGACCACCCGCTGCCCACGGCGCCGAACGTCACGCGCATCGTCGTCGAGGGCTCGGCGCCGGCGCGCGAGTGGCTGGAGCTCCGGGTCGTCCCGGACTCGCGCGGCATCTTCTTCTGGTCGCGCAGGCCGGTCCCGGCGACCTGACCTGGGGCGCGGGGCTCCACGGGGCGGCTAGCGTGCCCGCCCCGTGGACGCCCTCGTCCTTGGACTGACGCTCGGCCTCGGCGCCGGCCTCGCGCCGGGACCGCTGCTGGCGCTCGTCATCCGCACGAGCCTCGAGCGCGGGTTCGCGGCGGGCGCGCGGGTGGCGGTCGCGCCGCTGATCACCGACGTGCCGATCGTGCTGGCGTCGGTGCTGCTCGCCGCGTCGCTGCCCGACGCGGCGCTCGGCGTGCTCGGCATCGCCGGCGGGCTCTTCGTCTGCTGGCTCGGGGTCGAGGCGGTCCGCGCGACGCCCGAGCCGGGCCCGTCCGGCGGCGGCGAGCTGCGCCGCGGCGTGCTGCTCAACGTCCTGAGCCCGCACCCGTGGATCTTCTGGGTGACGGTCGGGGCGCCGATCCTCGCCGACCAGGACGCCGCCGGCGCGGCCGTCTTCCTCGCCACGTTCTACGCGCTGCTGGTCGGCACGAAGGTGGTGATCGCCGCGCTGCTGGCCGTCGGGCGCGAGCGGCTGCTGCGCGGGCGCGGCTTCGCGCTCGCGGTCCGCGGCTCGGGCGTGCTGCTGCTGGCCGCCGGCGTGCTGCTGGCGGTCGAGGGCGTCAGGCTCCTCTGAGCAGCGCGGGCAGCAGGTCGCCGGCGACGATGCGGTCGACGGCCTCGCGGCGGAAGGGCGCCAGCGCGTCGAGCGCGCGCGCCGCGTAGCCCGGGTCCGCGTCGGCGAGCGCCGCGCGCACCGCGCCGGCCAGCCCCGCGTCGTCGGTGACGTGGCCGAGCTCGCGCAGCAGCGGGAGCGCGGCGTAGGGCCCGGGCGCGCCGGTGGTGACGACGCGGCAGCCGTCGGCCAGCGCCTCGAGCTGCGCGAGCCCGTAGTCCTCCCGGCGCGGGGCCGTCACGTACACCTTGGCCCGGCGCAGCAGCGCGCGGAACGCCGCCGGCTCCAGGCGCCCCGCGTAGCGGACGCCGTCGGTGTCGCGGCCGTCGACGCCGGCGACGACGAGCTCGGCGTCCACGTCGCGCCACGCGACGAGGATGCGGTCCAGGCCCTTCTTGTACGGGTTGGTCGCGTAGGTCACCGCGGCGAGGTCCTTGGGCTCCGGCGGGCCCGACGGCTCGACCGGGATGCGCACGACGACGCTCGGCGTCCGCGGGTCGCCCGCCTCGTGCAGCGCGCCGGGGTCCTGAGGGACGAGCAGCGGCGCCTGCGCGAGCCGGCGGCGCTCCAGCGGCCGCTGCCACAGGCCGTGGCGGCC
>JACRMD010000384.1:0-2757 GCA_016215085.1 Solirubrobacterales bacterium
CGCCGCGGTGGCGGGAGGTCTTGCGGCCGTAGGCGTTGCGACCACCGGACTTCTTGAGCCCCTCGGTGAGGCTCTTCTCCGGCTCGGACTTCGTGATCTCCGCGAAGTCGGGGTACGAGACGAAGCGGAGGCCGGGGCTGGTGGGCTTGGGCTTGCGGATCGGCATGGTGGACTAGCCCTCCTCGAGGCCCTGGAGCCCCTGGAAGATCGGGATGGACTGCCCCGGCGCCACCTGCACGATCGCCTTCTTCCAGGCGCGCGTGCGGCCCGCGGTGTAGCCGCGCCGCTTGGGCTTGGACTTCACCGACATGGTGCGCACGTCGACCACGTTGACCTCGAACAGCTGCTCGATGGCCTGGCGGATCTGCGTCTTGTGCGCGCTCGGGTGGACGCGGAAGGTGTACTTGTCGGCCGCGGCGAGGACGTAGGACTTCTCGCTGACGACCGGGCGGATGATGATCTGGCTGGCGTCCATCAGGCCTCGGCCTCCTGCTTCTCGCCCTTGGCGCGCGAGGTGAGCGCGTCGAGGGCCTTCGCGGACACGAGGACGTTGGCCGCGCCGACGAGGTCCGCGACGCCGACGTTGGTGGCGGGCAGCACCGCGCGCACCTGGTCGAGGTTGCGGAAGCTCAGCGCCGGGCGCTCCTCGCTGTCGTGCAGCACGACGAGCACGGAGCCCTTGGCACCCCAGTCGCCCAGCAGGGCGGCCGCGGCCTTGGTCGACGGGTCCTCGAACTTGGCCACGTCGAAGGTCGCGATCGTGCCGCGCTCGGCGTGGACGGACAGCGCGCTGCGCAGGGCCGCGCGGCGCTCCTTGCGGTTGACCTTGAAGGTGTAGTTGCGCGGCGAGGGGCCGAACACCGTGCCGCCGACGGTCCACACGGGCGAGCGCGAGGAGCCGGCGCGGGCGCGGCCCGTGCCCTTCTGGCGCCACGGCTTGGCGCCGCCGCCGCGGACGAGGCCGCGGGTCTTGGTCGCGTGCGTGCCCTGCCGGCGCGCCGCGAGCTCCGCGCGCACCGACTCGTGCACGAGCGGGCCGTTGAAGGCCGCGCCGAACGCGGCGTCGTCGAGCTTGGCGTCCTGCTGGCCGCCGAGGCCCTTGGCGCTAGGCATCGGTGCGCACCTCCACGTAGCCGTTCTTGGGACCGGGCACCGAGCCGCGGACGAGCAGCAGGTTCTGGCCCGGCTCGATGCGGACGATCTCGAGGCCCTTCTGGGTGACGCGCTCGTTGCCCATCTGCCCCGGGCCGCGGATGCCCTTCATCACGCGGGCGGGCCAGGCGGACGCGCCGATCGATCCCGGGGCGCGCACGTTGTGCGAGCCGTGGGACTTGGGGCCCGAGCTGAAGCCGTGGCGCTTGATGGTGCCCTGGAAGCCCTTGCCCTTGGAGGTGCGCGAGATCTTCACCTTCTGGCCGACCTCGCACGCCTCGCCGGTGACCGTGTCGCCGACCTGCAGCTCGCCGGCCTCGTCGCGGAACTCGACGAGGTGGCGCATCGGGGGCGCGGAGGCCTTCTTGAGGTGGCCGAGCTCGGCCTTGGTGAGGTGCTTCTCCTTGGAGGCGCCGTACGCGAGCTGCACGGCCTCGTAGCCGTCGCGGTCGAACGTGCGGATGCCCGTCACCGGGCACGGGCCCGCCTCGAGCACCGTGACGCGCTCGACGCGGCCGTCCTCCAGGAACAGCTGGGTCATGCCCAGCTTCTTGGCGAGGATCGCTGGCATTAGGCGATGAGCTTGATCTCGATGTTGACGCCCGCCGGAAGGTGGTCGAGGCGCTGGAGCGAGTCGACGGTCTTCGGCGTCGGGGAGTGGATGTCGATCAGGCGCTTGTGCGTCCGGATCTCGAAGTGCTCCTGCGAGTCCTTGTCCTTGAAGGGGGACCGCACGACGGCGTAGACGTTCTTGTCGGTCGGCAGCGGCACGGGACCGGACACGGTGGCGCCGGTGCGCTGCGCCGTGTCGACGATCTCCTTCGCCGCCGTCTCGAGGGCCGAGTGGTCGTAGGCCTTCAAGCGGATGCGGATCTTGTTCTGGGTGGCGGCGGCCATTCTCTGCCGATTCGTCTCGGGGGTTCCGTCTTCTGTCTCGTGCAAGCTTCGTGCTGGCGCTTTGCGCGTCAGCGCCGCCGGTGGGGTCACCCCCGGGGCCGGCGGCCTGGGAACTGCTAGGTCGTATCCGACGAGCGGACGTGCGAGGGGCGGGCTCCGGAGGGAGCCCGCCCCTCAGCGCTGCTACTGGATGATCTCGGAGACCACGCCCGAGCCCACGGTGCGGCCACCCTCACGGATGGCGAAGCGCAGGCCCTGGTCCATGGCGATCGGCTGGATGAGCTCGATCTCCATCTGGACGTTGTCGCCGGGCATGACCATCTCGACGCCGTCCGGCAGCTTCGCAGCGCCGGTCACGTCGGTGGTCCGGAAGTAGAACTGCGGGCGGTAGCCCGAGAAGAACGGCGTGTGACGGCCGCCCTCCTCCTTCTTGAGGACGTAGACCTCGGCCTTGAACTTCGTGTGCGGCGTGATCGAGCCCGGCTTGCACAGCACCTGGCCGCGCTCGATCTCCTCGCGCTTGGTACCGCGCAGGAGGCAGCCCACGTTGTCGCCGGCCTGGCCCTGGTCCAGGATCTTGCGGAACATCTCGACGCCGGTCACGACCGTGTTGGTCGTGTCCTTGATGCCGACGATCTCGACGGTGTCGCCGGTGTTGACGACGCCCTGCTCGATGCGGCCGGTCGCGACGGTGCCGCGGCCGGTGAT
>JACRMD010000384.1:2874-6709 GCA_016215085.1 Solirubrobacterales bacterium
AGTCGAGCGCGTCGGCGAGCTCGTAGATCTTCTGCTTGTACTCCTCGTCGCCCTCGAGCGCCTTCAGCGCCGAGCCCGTGATGAACGGGATGTCGTCACCCGGGAAGTCGTACTCGGAGAGCAGGTCGCGGACCTCGACCTCGACGAGCTCCAGGAGCTCCTCGTCGTCGACCATGTCCACCTTGTTGAGGAACACGACGATGTACGGCACGCCGACCTGGCGGGCGAGCTGGATGTGCTCGCGCGTCTGCGGCATCGGGCCGTCGGCCGCCGAGACCACGAGGATCGCGCCGTCCATCTGGGCGGCGCCCGTGATCATGTTCTTCACGTAGTCGGCGTGACCCGGGCAGTCGACGTGGGCGTAGTGCCGCGTCTCCGTCTGGTACTCGACGTGCGAGGTCGCGATCGTGATGCCGCGCTCCTTCTCCTCAGGAGCGTTGTCGATCTCGGCGAAGGACTTGGCCTCGCCGCCCATCTTCTCGGCAAGGACGGTCGTGATCGCCGCCGTCAGCGTGGTCTTGCCGTGGTCGATGTGACCGATGGTGCCGACGTTGACGTGCGGCTTGTCGCGCTCGAACTTCTCCTTCGCCACTTTCCGTTCGCTCCTCTGAGTCTTGAAGTCTGTTCCGGGGGTGGTCCTGGCGAACCAGGGAAAACTACCGCGGTTCCTGCTCCGGTGCGGTCCGGGGGCCCTAGGCCGCCTCGGCCGACCCGGTGCGGCCCTCGATCACCTTCTCGGCGATGTTGGGCGGAACCTCGTCGTAGCTGTCGAACTGCATCGTGTAGGTCGCGCGGCCCTGGGTGTTGGACCGCAGGTCCGTCGCGTAGCCGAACATCTCCGACAGCGGGACCTTGGCCGTGACGGCCAGGGCGTTGCCCCGGCGGTCCTGGCCCTCGACCCGGCCGCGGCGGCGGCTCAGGTCGCCGATGACGTCGCCCAGGAAGTCCTCCGGGGTGACGACCTCGACGGCGAAGATCGGCTCCAGCAGGACCGGCTTCGCGCGCTTGGCGGCCTCCTTGAACGCGAGCGAGCCCGCGACCTTGAAGGCGATCTCCGACGAGTCGGTCTCGTGGTACTTGCCGTCCACGAGGGTGACGCGGATGTCGACCATCGGGTAGCCGGCCTTGACGCCGGTCTCCATGGCCTCCTCGACGCCCTTCTCGATCGCCGGGATGAACTCCGTCGGGACGGAGCCGCCCTTGATCTTCGAGACGAAGTCGAAGCCCTCGCCGGGCGCCGGCTCCATGTCGATGTAGACGACGCCGTACTGGCCCGAGCCGCCGGTCTGGCGGACGAACTTGCCCTCGATCTTGGTGGCCGTGCCGCGGATGGTCTCGCGGTAGGAGACCTGCGGCTTGCCCACGTTGGCCTCGACGTTGAACTCGCGGCGCATGCGGTCGACCAGCACCTCGAGGTGCAGCTCGCCCATGCCGGAGATCTCGGTCTGGCCCGTCTCCTCGTTCGTCTGGACCTGGAACGTCGGGTCCTCCTCGGCCAGGCGGCCGAGGGCGACGGACATCTTCTCCTGGTCGCTCTTGGTCTTCGGCTCGACCGCGACCTTGATGACGGGCTCGGGGAACTCGATCTGCTCGAGCTTGATCGGCGCGTCGGGCGCGGCCAACGTGTCGCCCGTGACGATCTGCTTGATGCCGACCGCCGCGGCGATGTCGCCGGCGTAGACCTCCTCGAGCTCCTCGCGGTCGTTGGCGTGCATCATCAGGATGCGTCCGACGCGCTCGGTCTTGCCGGTGGAGACGTTGAGGATGCGCGAGCCGGCGGACAGGCGGCCGGAGTACACGCGGAAGTAGGTGAGCTTGCCCACGAAGGGGTCGGCCATGATCTTGAAGGCCAGCGCGGCGAACGGCTCGTCGTCGGAGGCGTTGCGGACCTCCTCGGTGATCTCGCCGTTGCGCGCCTCGACGATGCCCTCGACCGGCGGCACGTCCAGCGGGGACTGCAGGTAGTCCAGGACCGCGTCCAGCAGCGGCTGCACGCCCTTGTTCTTGAAGGCCGAGCCGCAGAAGACGGGCGTCATCTGGATGTTCAGGACGGACTTGCGGATCGCGGCCTTGAGCTGCTCGGGCTCGACCTCGCCGTTCTCCAGGTACGCCTCGGCGAGCTCGTCGTCGAAGTGCGAGACGGCGTCGATGAGCTCCTCGTGGGCGGCCTCGGCGCGCTCCAGGTGCTCGGCCGGGATGTCGATGACCTCGTACTCCTTGCCGAGGTCGTCCTGGTAGATGATGGCCTTCATGCCGATCAGGTCGATGATCCCGACCAGGTCGGCCTCGGCGCCGATCGGCAGCTGGACCGGGACGGCGTTGGCGCCCAGGCGGTCCTTCATCGTCTCGACGGCGCGGTCGAAGTCGGCGCCGATGCGGTCCATCTTGTTGATGAACGCGATGCGCGGCACGTGGTACTTGTCGGCCTGGCGCCAGACGGTCTCGGACTGCGGCTCGACGCCCGCGACCGAGTCGAAGAGGGCGATGGCGCCGTCGAGGACGCGCAGCGAGCGCTCGACCTCGACGGTGAAGTCGACGTGGCCCGGCGTGTCGATGATGTTGATCCGGTGGTCGCGCCACTCGCAGGTGGTCGCGGCCGACGTGATCGTGATCCCGCGCTCCTGCTCCTGCTCCATCCAGTCCATCGTCGCGGCGCCCTCGTGGACCTCACCGATCTTGTAGGTGCGGCCGGTGTAGTAGAGGATCCGCTCGGTGGTGGTCGTCTTGCCGGCGTCGATGTGCGCCATGATCCCGATGTTGCGGGTCTTCTCGAGGGAGTACTTGCGTGGCATCTGGTCTCTTCGGCGGGGCGGTGGTTTCGGGCAAAAAGAACGGGCCCCTCGGGCCCGCGCACACGACAGGGGATGTCCCTGGACGTGACGCTATGTGCCTGAGGTCTCCATCCTGGCGCAGTGAGCGGCCCGCGGGGACGCGCCCATGAGGGCAGCGCGGAGCGGGACAGGAGGCGATGATAGCAAGCTCCGTCCGGCGATCCCGGGCGCCGCGATCGGTCGTTCGGGCCTCGTCGCGATCGGCGCGATCGGGGCGGTGCTGCTGGTGGCCGCGACGTTCTCGACGATCATCGAGATCACCGTCGGGACGACCTCCCGGCTGGCCGACGAGCAGACCGTCTTCAGCGGCTGGGACCGCCACGGCCCGGCCCTCCTGCTGCTCGCCGCGTGGGCGGGCGTGATGCTCGTCGGCGCCTGGCGCGGGTCGCGCCCGGCGATGGCGGCCGTGGCCGCCGCGGGCGTCGCGGCGCTGCTCATCGCGTTCGTCTGGGACGCGCCGGACCTCGACGACGTCGGCGAGGTCGGCGTGCTCTACGCCGACGCCTCGGCGGGCGCCGGCACCGGCTACTACCTGGAGACGCTGGGCGGCGCCCTGCTGCTGGCCTCCGGCGGCGGGCTCCTGCTCCTGCAGGAGCGCCTCAGCGCCGTGCGGCTGCGGTCGCCCCGGCGCGCGTCAGCGCGCGCCGGGCGGCAGGACCCCGTCGCGCAGGGCGATCCAGAGGGCGAGCGCCCGGGCGACGACGCGCCCGTCGGCGTCGACGATCGCTGACGCGGTGACGTGCTTGCGGCCGCTGACGGCCAGGTCCCAGCCGACGACCGCGAGCTCCTCGCCGACCCGCAGCGGCCGCTCGACCTCGGCGGCCATGCGGCCCAGCAGGCACAGCGGTCCGTCGAAGCCGGGGTAGCTCGGGCAGTCCAGCGCGGCCCACGCGAGCTCCGGCGGCAGCACGCCGTCGTCGTGGGGCAGGTCGCCGTGGGGCCTGAGCGCCGCGGCGCGCACGCGCGGGTGGCCCTCCAGCGGGCCCGCATGCACGCCCATGCCG
>JACRMD010000384.1:6738-9831 GCA_016215085.1 Solirubrobacterales bacterium
ACGAAGCACGGCGGCAGCGGATGGGCGGCGGGCACGTGGCCCGGGTAGCGCGTGCTGGCCGCCTGGGCCTGGGCGAACGTGGGCCGCACCGGCGGGGCGACGTCGACGAGGTCGATCGGCCGGGCCTCGGCGATGAGGCCCGCGCCGTGGCGCAGGGCCAGGTGGCCGCCGTCCTGCGGCTCGACCGCCAGCGGCACGTCCAGCGGCACCGGCAGGCGCAGCGTCACCTCGGCGGCGGGCGCGTCGACGCGGGCGCCCAGCACGCCGCAGGCGTAGCCGCCGTTGGCGCTGCCGGGCGGGCCGTTGAAGCGGCCGTCGACGACCACGACCTCGGGGGCGGTGGCGGCCATCAGACCCGCACCGCCTGTCCGACGATCAGCGGCCGCACCAGCAGGCTGGCCTTCGGCCACTCCGTGCGCTCCAGGCGGGCGATCTCGAAGGCGGGGTGCTCGCGCAGCACGTCGGCGGTGTGGCGGTTGCAGCGGCAGCCGCGGGCGAACGCCTTCCACGGCCGCTCGAGGCGGTCCTGCCAGCGGCCCAGCCGCGAGCCCACGCCCGCGTGGACGTGCTCGGCGAAGAGCAGCCGGCCGCCCGGCCGGAGCACGCGCGCGGCCTCGTCGAGCACCATGACCGGGTCGGGCACCGTGCAGAGCACGAGCGTGGAGACGATCGCGTCGACCGAGCCCACGGCGACCGGCAGCGCCTCGGCGTGCGCGTGGAGCACCTCGTGGCGCTCGGCGACCCGCTGCTGGAGCCGCCGCGCCAGGTGCACGTCGGGCTCGGTCAGCAGGACGTCGGCGTCCGCGGCGTAGAAGTCCGCGTTGAGGCCGGTGCCCGCGCCGATCTCGACGACGCGGCCGGCGGCCTGCCCCACGAGCTCGCGGCGGATGTCGGCCATCCCGGCCTCCTCGCCCCCGGCCATGAGCCGGTCGTAGAGGGCGGCGAAGGCGCGGGCCCACAGCTCGGAGCCCTGGTGCTGCTCGGGGATCGGCCGCGCGGCGCGCGCGGCGGGGATGGCGGACATGGGTGGGGAGGTCCTTGCGTCGGGGAGGAGGAGCGGTCGGTCCTGGAGGATGACGCCGCCGCACCCGCCCGTCTTCCCCGCCCCGACGCGAATGGCCGGTCCCGGCCACCGCGAGCGTCGAGACCGCAGAAACACGGAACTGTTGCCTGTTTCTGCGGTCTCGACGGCCCTAGAGCACGCCGGCGCGCGCCGCGTGGGCCACTGCTGCGGCCCGGGACGGCTGGCGGAGCTTGGCCCGGATGTTGGCCACGTGGCGGTGCACGGTGTGCGGGCTGAGGAACAGCTGCTCGGCGATGTCGGCGTCGCTGAGGCCGTCGGCCACCAGGCGCAGGACCTCGACCTCGCGCGCGGAGAGGTCCTCCTCGGACGGCGCCTCGCCGCGGTCGACGCCGAGGAACGGGCCGATCGCGTCGAGCACCTCGTCGGCGCCGGCGTACCACGGCACGTGGTTGCGGCCCTCGAGCGTCACGAGCTCGGCGTCCGGCACCAGCGCCGCCAGCTGGCGGCCGAGCCGGTAGGGCACGGCGCGGTCGCCGCGGCGGTGCGCGACGAGCGTGGGGCAGCGCACGCGGCGGGCGTCGGCGCGCGCGTCGAGCCGGTAGACGAGCTCGAGCAGGTCGGCGGCGACGTCGGCGCGCGCGGCCGCCCGCTGGGCGGTGGCGAACTCGGCGCGGACGTTCGCGTCAGCGTCGCCCAGGAACAGCTCGCTCATCATGCGCGACCCCAGGCCCCAGTGGGCGCGGACCATCGCGACGACCGAGGTCCGGACGTTCTGCGGCGCCATCCCGGCGCCGTGCACGTAGCCGCCCAGCGCGACGAGCCGCTCGACGACGCCCGGGTGGCGGCCGGCGAAGGCGACGCCGATCGCCGCGCCGCAGGACAGGCCGAGCACGGGGAAGCGGCGCAGCCCGAGGTGGCGCACCAGCGCCTCGAGGACCTCGAGCTCGGCGTCGAGCGTGAGCGTCTGCGGCGGCCGGCTGCGCTCAGAGGCGCCGCAGCCCAGGCGGTCGTAGCGGATGAGGGTGCGGCCCTCGGCCAGCGGCGCGAGGAACGCGCGGAACCGGGGCGAGGACCAGTCGGCCTCGACGTGGCTGCACCACCACGTCGGGAGCACCAGCGGCGGGCCCTCGCCCACCGTGGCGTACGCGATGCGCCCTTCGGGCGTTGCGCAGTAGCGGACGTGCTGCTCCATGGGCTGCGCAGGGTCCCGCGCCGTCAGCCCGCGGACAATGGGGCCAGCCGTACCTCGGCAGGTAGCGGGCGGGAGGGCGGGCGCCGAATCACGAACGGCCGCCCGAGGGGCGGCCGTCAGCGGTCGGTGCAGGTGCGCGGAGCGGCTACCAGCGGTAGTGCGCGAAGGCCTTGTTGGCCTGCGCCATGCGGTAGATGTCGTCCTTGCGCTTGTAGGCGCCGCCCTGCTGGTTCTGCGCGTCGAGCAGCTCGTTGGCCAGGCGCTGGGCCATGGTCTTCTCGCGGCGGGCGCGGGCGTACTCGACGAGCCAGCGCACGGCGAGCGTGCGGGCGCGGCGGGCGGGGACCTCGACGGGGACCTGGTAGGTCGCGCCGCCGACGCGGCGGGAGCGGACCTCGAGGACCGGCGTGAGCACCTTGATGGACGCCTCGAGCTGCTCGACCGGGTCCTTGCCGGTCTTCTCGCCGATGATGGCGAGCGCGTCGTAGACGATCCGCTCGGCGGTGGACTTCTTGCCGTCGAGCATCACCTTGTTGACGACCTGGCTGACCAGGCGCGAGCGATGGACGGGGTCCGGATCGATCGTCCGGATGGAGGCTGCGGCGCGGCGGGGCATGGCTACTTCTTCTTGACGCCGTACTGGTAGCGGGGCTTCTTGCGGTCGCTGACGCCGGCGGCGTCGAGCGTCCCGCGGACCACCGTGTAGCGCACGCCCGGAAGGTCCTTGACGCGGCCACCGCGCACGAGCACGACGGAGTGCTCCTGCAGGTTGTGCCCCTCGCCGGGGATGTAGGCGGTGACCTCGATCGAGCCGGTGATGCGCACGCGGGCGACCTTGCGCAGCGCCGAGTTCGGCTTCTTGGGCGTGGTCGTGTAC
>JACRMD010000084.1 GCA_016215085.1 Solirubrobacterales bacterium
CTGTCGGGGCTGCGCGTGCGCGGCCGCGTGGTGCGCTTCACGGCGACGAAGGGGGCGAAGGTCGTCGTGCGCGGCCGCGGGCTGCGCCGCGTGCTGCACGTCCGGGCCTGCCGCGCCTACCGGATCACGCTGCGCGTGCGCGCGGGCGCGCGCGTGACGGTGACCGCGTCCTCGGCGGCGCACGCCGAGCACCGCGCCGTGCGGGCGCGGCGCGCCTAGCGGCGGCGCCTCGCCGAGCCGCGAGCTCGCGGGGCGGTGGCCGCTCGCCTAGCTGTCGCCGCGCACGACGTCGCCCGTGTCCGGGTCGACGCTCGCCTGCGACGGCTTGTCCGAGACGGCCACCTCGAAGGAGCCCGAGGCCGCGCCGCCGCCGCCGCCCTCGGCCTTGGCCTTGCCGTCGAGCCCGGCGGCCACGCGGTAGCGGACCTTGTGCGTGCCGGGCTGGATGGCGGTGACCTTCCAGACGAACTCGCGCTGCTGGCCGGCGCGCAGCGGGCCCAGCGCCCAGGTGCCGACGTAGGCCGTGTCGCCGCCGCGCGGGCCGCGGTCGACGATCCAGATGGGCCGGCGGGCGTCGGCCAGGTCGGCGCGCGAGGAGGTGGTCGAGAACCCGCCGGTGGGGTTCTTCGCGTCGTCGGACGTGATCGTCACGGCGACGTTCGGCACGGTCTTCGTGTCGGCGTTGCGGACGACGACGCGCAGCTCGGCCTGCTTGGCCAGCCGCTGCTTCTTGGGGAACGAGGCCTTGACGACCTCGACCTTGAACGTGCCCGAGGGCTCGTCCGCGTCCTGGCGCTCGCCACCGCCGCAGCCCGCGAGCGGGCCTGCGGCCAGGGCGGCGGCCGCCGTCACAAGCAGGACTCTCCTCGACCCGTCCACAGCGGGCGTGACCGTACCAGAGGGTGGTGCGGCGGGGTGCCGGTTCGTCGTCAGCGCGCCGATGCGCCGGGTCAAGGTCCGTCCGGCCCGGCCGACGGTTCCCGTTTGGCAGCCATCTCGCCGCTGCCGTAGAGTTGCCGCCGGTGATGGCCGTCTCTGGTGGCGGCCGTCCCTTCGGGTTGTAAGAGGAGAGGAACTCAGCGAGCGTGGTCCGCAGCGTCGCCGATCGGGCATTCCTGCCCACGAAGAGCCTGCTTGAAGAAGTCGGCGACATGATGATCCTGACGGGGAAGACGATCGTCTCCGCGCTCAGGCCTCCCTACCCGTACGGCGGGGAGTTCGTGTCCCAGTTCCTCTTCGCGCTGCGCCTCTGCTGGTTCCCGCTGCTCGTCTCGACCGTCGCGTTCGGCTACGGCGCGCCGGGCCTGCAGGCCGCGAACTTCCTCGTCCTCTTCGGCGCGCTGGACCGCCTGGGCGGCTTCTTCGTCCTCGCGTCCATCCGCGAGTTCGCCCCGTTCGTCACCGCGATCGTGCTCGCCGGCGTCGCGGGCACGGCGATCACCGCGGACCTGGGTGCGCGCAAGATCCGCGAGGAGCTCGACGCGCTGCAGGTGCTCGGCGTCGACCCGGTCAAGAACCTCGTCGTGCCGCGCTTCCTGTCGCTGATGCTCGTCACCGGGCTCTTCGACATCTACGCCCTCGACGCGCTGCAGGTGCTCGGCGTCGACCCGGTCAAGAACCTCGTCGTGCCGCGCTTCCTGGCGCTGATGCTCGTCACCGGGCTCTTCGACATCTACGCCCTGCTGTTCGGCATCTTCGGCGGCATCATCGCCACGCTGGTCAACGGCGCCCCGCTGGGCCCGTTCTGGGCGACCTTCTTCACCAACGCGTCGGTGACCGACCTCTGGGGCTCGGTCCTGAAGTGCACGATGTTCGGCGCGATCATCGCGATCGTCTGCTGCTACAAGGGCATGACCGCGTCCGGCGGCGCCGAGGGCGTCGGCCGCGCCGTCAACCAGGCGGTGGTCATCGCGTTCCTGGGTGTGTTCGCGTTCAACTACGTGTTCACCCAGACGCTGCTGGCGACCCATCCCGAGATCACGGTGATCCGCTGATGGGCCGGACCTGGCTTGCGGTTCCACGCGACTGGATCGCGAACTTCGGCGAGATCGCCAAGTTCTGCGGGAAGGTCATGGGGCAGGTCTACGGCCTGCGCGTCTTCCGCTTCTTCGGGGAGGCCCTGCGCCAGTCGGGCATCCTCATCCTCTCCTCGACGCTCGTCATCTGGGGCCTGGTGTTCATCATCGGCCTGCAGTGCGGCATCGAGGGCGCGTACTTCAATCGCTCCGTGGGCGCGCCCGCCTACGCCGGCGTCTTCGCCGCCTGGTGCGACCTGCGCGAGCTCGTGCCCTACGCCTTCGGCTACATGATGGCCGCGAAGGTGGGCACCGGCATCGTGGCCGAGCTCGGCTCGATGCGGATCTCGGACGAGATCGACGCCCTGGAGGTCATGGGCATCAACTCGATCACGTTCCTGTGCGCCACCCGCCTGCTGGCGTCGTGGCTCGTGCTGCCGTTCATGTACATGGCCGCCGTCGGCGCCGGCTTCTTCGCGAGCTACCTCGCGGTGGTCGAGCAGATCGGCGAGGTGTCCAGCGGCGGCTTCTTCCTCATCTTCTGGATGTTCCAGAACCCGCCTGACCTGCTCTACAGCGTCATCAAGGGCATGGTGATGGCCACGGCGATCGTGCTGGTCGGCTGCTACTACGGCTACAACGCCGGCGGCGGACCGGTAGGGGTCGGCACGGCCACGGCGAAGTCCATGGTCCTCAACATCGTGCTCGTGCACCTCATCGGCATGCTCGGCACGCAGGTGTTCTGGGGCGCCAACCCGCGAGCCCCCATCGGAGGTTGACGATGGCCGACGACCGCAGAGACGACCCGCCGGGCGCCGAGAGCGCCACCGAGCGCGAGGAGCGCGACGGGCGCGAGTGGCTGACCGACGACGACGACGAGCGCACGACCGAGCAGCCGGCCGCGGAGAAGCCCTCCAACGGCGACGGCTTCGCGGCCAAGGGCGGCCGCGCCGCCAGCGAGCGGGTCGCCGTCGTGTCCGAGGCGCCGCACCAGGAGGACGACGACGAGTACCGCTGGCACACCGGCCTGAACAGCCCGACGGGCGTGCCGGACGCCGTGGAGTTCGTCGACGTCCACAAGGCCTTCGGCCGCAACAAGATCCTGCGCGGCCTGAACATGGGCATCCCCGAGGGGAAGATCTCCATGATCCTCGGGCCCTCCGGCACCGGCAAGTCGGTGTGCATCAAGCACATGGTCGGCCTGCTGTACCCCGACGAGGGGGACGTGCTGGTCCATGGCGAGTCGGTCCCGAACATGACCGACGACGAGCTGTTCGAGATGCGCAAGAAGTTCGGCGTCCTCTTCCAGGACGGCGCGCTCTTCGGCTCGATGAACCTGCTCGACAACGTGGCGTTCCCGCTGCGCCAGCACACGGACAAGGGCGAGGACGAGATCCTCGACATCGTCCGCCGGCGCCTGCGCGAGGTCGGCCTCGGCCAGGCCGAGGACAAGATGCCCAACGAGCTGTCGGGCGGCATGCGCCAGCGCGCCGGCTTCGCGCGCGCCCTCGTGCTGGATCCCGACATCGTCCGCTTCGACGAGCCGGACTCCGGCCTGGACCCGGTCCGCACGGCGCTGCTGTGCGAGCTGATCCAGGAGATCCACGAGGAGAACGGCGGCGCCTACACCGTCATCACCCACGACATCATGTCCGCGCGCCGCGTGGCGGAGTACATCTGCGTCCTCTGGCGCGGCCGGATCGTGGAGGCCGGCCCGGCGGAGGAGCTCTTCAACTCGGAGAACGCCTTCGTGCGGCAGTTCCTGTCCGGGGAGTCCCAAGGCCCCCTCGGCATGGAGTAGCGCGCGCCGCTTCACACCAGCGCAACACACCCCTTGTAAGAAGGTCGGTCGGTCCACCACCCGGGTCGGCGGCCTTCCGCCCGACCCACCCCGTCACGTGTCCCACACCACCCACCCTCTCGAGCTCCCCGCGTGCTGCGCGGCCGGTGGTCGGCGCGTGCCCGCAGGGAGCGGCGTGTGACGGCGGCCCGCGGCCTGGCCATCGGCGCGCTGGTCGTGGCGGTGGTCGTCGTGGCGGTCCTGCTGCTGGGCGGCAGCAACGCGCACGAGTACACGCTGAAGTTCCAGAACGCCGGCCAGCTGGTCAAGGACAACGACGTCCAGATCGGCGGCCGCCGCATCGGCCGCGTCGCCGACATCCGGCTGACCGACGACAACCAGGCCGAGGTCGACATCGAGGTCGAGGAGCCCTACGCGCCGCTGCACGAGGGCACCACCGCGATCATCCGCGCGACGTCGCTGTCGGGCATCGCGAACCGCTACATCTCCCTGAACCCGGGCCCCAACGACGCCGACGAGCTCGACGACGGCACGGTCCTCGACGCGTCGAAGACGACCACGCCGGTGGACCTCGACCAGCTGTTCAACACGCTGGACCCGAAGACCCGCAAGGCGCTGCAGGACGTGATCCAGGGCTCGGCGCAGCAGTACGCGGGCAAGGGCGAGAAGGCCAACGAGGGCATCAAGTACTTCAACCCGGCGCTGAGCACGACCTCGCGCCTGGTCAACGAGCTGATCCGCGACCAGCAGGCGTTCCAGGACTTCATCGTCTACACGGCCAAGACCACCACGGCGCTGGCCGCGCGGCGCGACGACCTGTCCTCGCTGGTCTCCAACGCGAACACGACGACGGCGGCGATCGCCTCCGAGAACGCGGCGCTCAACGAGGCGCTGGGCCGCCTGCCGGGCTCGCTGCGCAAGGCCAACACGACGTTCGTCAACCTCCGCTCGACGCTGGACGACCTCGACAAGCTCGTCAACGCGTCCAAGCCGGTGGCGCCGAAGCTGGCGCCGTTCTTCCGTGAGCTGCGCCCGCTCGTGCGCGACGCCCAGCCGACGCTGCGCGACCTGCGGCTGCTCATCCAGCGCCCGGGCACCGGCAACGACCTGACCGACCTGCTCCAGAAGCAGCCGCAGCTCAACAAGGTCGCGCTGCCCACCTTCAAGAACTCGATCCAGGCGCTGCGCAAGGGCACGCCGGTCGTCCAGTTCATCCGCCCGTACGCGCCGGACCTGATCGGCTGGTTCCGCGACTTCGGCCAGAGCGCGTCCAACTACGACGCCAACGGCCACTTCGCCCGCATCGCGCCGATCTTCAACTCCTTCCAGGTCACCTCGGACCCGGTGACCGGCAGCCAGGTGCTCGAGCCGCTGACCCCCGCCCAGCGCGTCACCGGCCTGCAGACCAACAAGATCAAGCGGTGCCCGGGCTCGGCCATCCAGCCGGCGCCCGACAAGTCCAACCCGTACCGCCCGGACAACCTCGACTGCGACCCGTCGGTCGTGCTCCCCGGCCCGTGAAGCGCCTGGCCGCCATCCTGACCCTGCTCGTCGCCTGCGGCGCCTTCGCCGTGCTCGCGACCGGCGCCGACGACGGCGACGGCGGCACCTACAAGGTGCGCGCGATCTTCAGCAACGCCTTCTCGGTCATCCCGGGCGAGGACGTCAAGATCGCCGGCGTCAAGGTCGGCTCGATCGCCGCGCTCGACGTGACCGACGACCACAAGGCCGCCGTCACGCTGCAGATCGACGACCCCGGGTTCCAGGACTTCCGCCAGGACGCGAGCTGCACGATCCGCCCGCAGTCGCTGATCGGCGAGAAGTTCGTCGAGTGCACGCCGACCCAGCCGCGGGCCGAGGGCGAGCAGGCGCCGCCGGCGCTGAAGAAGATCGAGGACGGCGACGGCGAGGGCGAGTACCTGCTGCCTGCCGAGCAGAACTCGGCGCCGGTCGACATCGACCTCATCAACAACATCATGCGGCTCCCGTACCGGGAGCGGTTCTCGATCATCCTCAACGAGCTCGGCGTCGGCCTGGCCTCGCGCGGCGAGGACCTGCGCTCGGCGATCCGCAACGCCAACCCGGCGCTCAAGGAGCTCGACAAGGTGCTCGGGATCCTCGGCGAGCAGAACAAGGTCCTCGCCGACCTCGCGCGCAACGGCGACGAGGTGCTGCGCCCGCTGGCGCGCGACCGCGCGCAGGTCGCGGACTTCATCGTCAAGGCGAACACCACGGCCCAGGCCAGCGCCGAGCGCCGCACCGACATCGAGCGCAACTTCCAGAAGTTCCCCGCCTTCCTGCGCGAGCTCAAGCCGACGATGGTCCGCCTCGGCGCGCTGACCGACCAGATGACGCCAGTCCTCGAGGACCTCGGCGCGTCGGGCGACGACATCAGCCGCTTCATCGAGCAGCTGGGTCCGTTCAGCCAGGCCGGCATCCCCGCCTTCAAGTCGCTGGGCGAGGCCTCGGTCGTCGGCCAGGAGGCGGTGCTCAAGAGCCGCCCGATCATCCAGGACGTGCGCACCTTCGCGGGCGAGGCCAAGCCGCTGACCAAGGACCTCGGCGACCTGCTCGTGAGCTTCCGCGACACGGGCGGCATCGAGCGCCTGATGGACTACATCTTCTACCAGGCGGCCGCGATCAACGGCTTCGACTCGGTGGGCCACTACCTGCGCGCCGTGCTGGTCGTCAACAGCTGCTCGACCTACGCGACCTCGACGGCCAGCGCCTGCAACGCGAACTTCCTCAAGCCCGAGACGGCCACGGCCGCGGCGGCGGGTCGCAGCGTCCCGACGGCCGCCGACGTCCAGCGCGAGATCGACAACGGCCGCAGCCCGTACCTGGCCCGCCAGGACGCCGTGCTGCGCGGCGCCGACCCGGACACGATCATGGCCGCCGACCACGCGGCGGGCGCGAAGGCGCAGCGGCGCACCGACAAGGGCGAGACCAAGGGCTCCTCGGGCGCGTCGAAGCGGTCCTCCAAGAAGGCGGCGCCGAAGCTCGAGCTGCCGACGTTCCTGCCCGGCCAGCAGCCGGCCGACCGCGGCGAGGCGCCGCCGGTCGACCAGCAGCAGGCCGGCCCGCAGCCGACCTCGGAGCAGGGCGCGCAGGACGACCCGACCTCGACCCTCCTCGACTACCTCCTGGGCGGCTGATGCGACGGCGCGGCTCGGCATCCATCGCGGCGAACCCGGTCCTCATCGGGGCGGCGACCACGCTCGTGGTCATCGTCGCGGTGTTCCTCGCCTACAACGCCAACAACGGCCTGCCGTTCGTCCCGACCTACCAGCTGAAGGTCGACGTCCCGAGCGCCGCCAACCTCGTGAAGGGCAACGAGGTGCGCATCGGCGGCACGCGCGTCGGCGTGGTCGACCAGATCACGCCCAAGCGGCTGGCCAGCGGGCGCGTCGTCGCGACGCTGCGGATGAAGCTCGAGACGACGGTCAAGCCGCTGCCCAAGGACTCCGCGATCATGGTCCGGCCGCGGTCGGCGCTGGGCCTGAAGTACGTCGAGATCACCAAGGGCCGGTCCGAGCAGGGCTACGAGGACGGCTCGACGATCCCGCTTTCGGCCGCCCGGCCGGCGCCCGTCGAGATCGACGAGGTCTTCAACACCTTCGACGAGAAGACGCGCGACGCCGCGCAGCAGAACCTGCTCGGCTTCGGCGACGCGTTCGCCGGCCGCGGCCAGGACCTCAACCTCGCCATCGAGGCGCTCAACCCGCTGCTGCGGGAGCTCGGGCCGGCGATGGCCAACCTCTCGGACCGCCGCACGAGGCTGCGCGAGTTCACCGAGGCCCTGGGCCGCAGCGCCGCGATCGTGGCGCCGGTGGCCGAGGAGCAGGCGGCGCTCTTCCGCAACCTCGACACGACCTTCTCGGCGTTCGCGTCGGTCGCCCGGCCCTACCTGCAGGACGCGATCAGCGGCGGCCCGCCGGCGCTGGACGCGGCGACGCGCTCGTTCCCCAAGCAGCGCCCGTTCCTGCGCAACAGCGAGCTGTTCTTCAAGGAGCTGCGCCCGGGCGCGGCGGCCCTCGGCGGCTCGGCCCGCGACCTCGCCGACGCCTTCGAGATCGGCACCCCGACGCTGCGCCGCTCGGTCCAGCTCAACGAGCGCCTGAAGCCGCTGTTCCGCGAGATCGAGGACTTCTCGCAGGATCCGCTGGTCAAGCTCGGCATCAAGGACCTGACGACGACGGCGAAGATCGCCAAGCCGACGATCGCCCACATCAAGCCGGTCCAGACGACCTGCAACTACATCTCGCTGTGGTTCCGCAACGTCGCCTCGCTGCTGTCGGAGGGCGACAGCAACGGCGTCGGCCAGCGCTTCATCATCATCGCCGCCCCGCAGGGCCCCAACAACGAGGGCGGCCCCTCGTCGCGCCCGGCCTCCGGCCCCAACCGCGACAACTACCTGCACACCAACCCGTACCCGAACACCGCGTCGCCGGGCCAGACCAACGAGTGCGAGGCCGGCAACGAGACCTACGACGCCGGCAGGGTCGTCATCGGCAACGACCCGGGCAACCAGGGCACGAACACCGAGAAGACCCAGATCTCCAAGAATTCGGACCCACCCACCCGCTGATGGCGCGCCTCCGCAAGGACCCCGACGCACCGCGCGTCCCGCGCAAGGACCGGCGCGGCTTCAACCCGTTCACCGTCGGCGCGCTCACGCTGCTGGCCGCGGCGATCATCACGTACTTCGGGTTCACCAAGGACCTGCCGTTCCATCGCGGGTTCCAGATGAAGGTGGTCTTCGAGACCTCCAACAACCTGCGGCCGAACTCGCCCGTGCGCATCGCCGGCGTCAACGTCGGCAAGGTCAAGAAGGTCGAGGGCTACGAGGGCGGCGACGGCAACGCGGCCGTCGTGACGATGGAGATCAAGGACGAGGGCCTGCCGATCCACAAGGACGCCACCGTCAAGATCCGCCCGCGCATCTTCCTCGAGGGCAACTTCTTCGTCGACCTGCAGCCGGGCACGCCCGCGTCCCCGACGATCGACGACGGCGACACCATCCCGGTCACCCAGACCGCCACGCCGGTCCAGCTCGACCAGGTGCTCACCGCGCTCCAGAGCGACACGCGCGAGGACCTGCAGAAGTTCCTGGAGGGCTACGGGACCGGGCTGACCTACGAGCCCAAGGCCGCCGACGACGCCGACCAGGACCCGGCCGTGCGCGGCGAGACGGCGGCGAAGTCGCTCAACGACGCGCTCGACACCGGCGGCCCGGCGCTGCGCAACGCGGCGATCGTCAACGAGGCGCTGCTCGGGCTCGAGCGCGACGACCTCTCCGGCCTCGTCAAGTCGGTCGGCACCGTCATGAAGGCGCTGGGCACCAACGAGCGCTCGCTGCAGGACTTCGTGACGAACTTCAACACGACGATGGCGTCGTTCGCCTCCGAGGACCAGAACCTGCGGCGCACGATCGCCCTGCTGCCGGGCACGCTGCGGCACGCGGACCAGGCCTTCGACAGCCTCAACGCCTCGTTCCCCAACACGCGCGCGTTCGCGCGGGAGATCCTGCCGGGCGTCCGCGAGACGCCGGCGACGATCGAGGCCTCCTACCCGTGGATCGCGCAGACGCGCAAGCTCCTAGGCGAGGACGAGCTGCGCGGCCTGTCCAAGGACCTGCGCCCGGCCACCGCCGACCTCGCCAAGCTCGTCGACGAGAACCTCAAGGCGCTGCCGCAGGCCAACCTGCTCTCGCAGTGCGTGGTCAACACGATCCTGCCGACGGGCGACCTGAAGGTCCAGGACGGCCAGTTCACGTCGGGCGCCGAGAACTACAAGGAGTTCTGGTGGACGATGGTCGGCCTCGCCGGCGAGTCCCAGAACTTCGACGGCAACGGCCAGTACGTCCGCTTCGCGGTCGGCGGCGGCGACCAGTCGCTGTCCACCGGCAAGTACGGCGGCAACGCGGGCTCGACGCTCATCGCCAACGTCAACGACCGGCCGCTGGGCACCCGCCCGCTGTACCCGGGCAAGCGCCCGCCGTACAACAGCGAGGCGCCCTGCAAGGACCAGAAGCTGCCGAACCTCGACGCGGCCAAGAGCGGCCCGCCCGACGGGGGCGGCGCGACCGCCGCGTCGGTGCGCGCGGACCTCCGGCGCCAGAACGCCGCGAACGCCGCCAGGTCCTCCAAGGCCGGTGGCTCGGGCGAGGACGACCTGACCGCCGAGCTGGCCGACCGCCTCAACCCGTTCCGCGCGGGAGGCGGGCGATGAGGAACCAGATCTCCAAGTACTCGCGGGACTTCATCGCGGTCATCCTGCTCGCGGTCGTCGCGCTGGTCGTCGGCGGCTACATCCTGTCCAACCAGCGCTTCTACCTGCCGAAGTCGGTGCCGCTGCTGGGCAGCGACTTCGTGGACTACAAGGCCGAGTTCACCACCGCCCAGTCGGTGACGCCGGGCCAGGGCCAGACGATCAACGTCGCCGGCGTGCCGGTCGGCGAGATCTCGAAGGTCAACCTCGTGGACGGCCGCGCGGTCATCACGATGAAGATCCGGCGCAAGTACACGCCGATCTACAAGGACGCCAGCGCGCTGCTGCGGCCCAAGACCGGCCTGAACGACATGATCATCGAGCTGACGCCCGGCACCAGGCGCGCCGGCGAGCTCGATCCCGACAAGGCCCGCGTCCCGGTCTCGCAGACGCTGCCCAACGTCAACGCAGACGAGGTCCTCGCGGGGCTCGACGGCGAGACGCGCGACTACCTCAAGCTGCTGGTCAACGGCGCCGGCGAGGCGCTGGGCGGCAACGGGAAGAACCTGTCGGCCACGTTCCGCCGCTTCGAGCCCACCAGCCGCGACCTGCTCAAGCTCACGCAGGAGCTTGCCAAGCGGCGCGAGAACATCAAGCGCTCGATCCACAACTTCCGCCGGCTGACCGAGGCCGTGGGGGAGAAGGACACCCAGCTCGCGCAGCTCATCGACGCGTCCAACGCGGTCTTCAAGTCGTTCGCCAACCAGGACGCCAACCTCCGCCAGACGCTGCGGCTGCTGCCCGACGCGCTGCAGACGACCGACACGACGCTGGTCAAGGCCAAGCGCCTGGGCGACGTGCTCGGCCCGTCGCTGGGCAAGCTGCGCCCCGGCGCCCGCGCGCTGGGCCCGTCGCTGCGCCAGACGCGCCCGTTCCTGGAGCAGACGACGCCGATCATCAAGGACCAGATCCGGCCGTTCACCCGCGCCGCGCGCCCGACGGTCGCCGACCTGCGGCCGGCCGCGCGCGACCTGGCCGCGCTGACGCCGGACTTCACGCGGGTCCTGGAGGTCGCCAACTACCTGCTCAACACGCTGGCCTACAACCCGCCGGGCGAGGCGGAGGAGGGCTACCTGTTCTGGACGGCGTGGACCAACCACCTCGGCCCCACCGTGTTCTCCACCCAGGACGCCCACGGCCCGATCCGCCGCGGCGCGATCCTGCTGAGCTGCTCGGTGGCGCCGACCCTTACGGCGCTGCAGAAGGTCAACCCGCAGCTGGGCACGATCATCGACCTCACCAACCTGCCGCTTGACGCGTGCGCGAAGAGCTCCCAGGCGCCGGGCACCACCGCCCCCGGCTCCACGGGTTCGGGCACGGGGGACCTGCCGGTCCCGTCCGTGCCGACCGCGACGACCGCCTCCAAGGGCAGGTAGGCCATGAACAAGCAGGCTCCGAGCCTCGGCAAGATCCTCGTGATGGTCGGCTTCGCGCTGTCCTGCTTCGGGCTGCTGCTGTTCCTGTGGCTGGCCTTCGGCGGGCCGACCCCGCTCAAGCCCAAGGGCTACCGCTTCACCGCCTCGTTCGGCTCGGCCACGCAGCTGGACAAGGAGGCCGACATCCGCATTCGACAGCAAGTACGCGCCGGTGTCCAAGGACGCGCGCGCGATCCTGCGCCAGAAGACGCTGCTCGGCGAGACCTACGTCGAGCTGACGCCCGGCTCGCCCAACGGCCCGAAGATCCCCGAGAACGGGCGGCTGGGCACCACGCAGGTCTCGGACACCGTCGAGCTCGACGAGATCTTCCGCGCGCTCGACCCCGAGACGCGCAAGGCGTTCCAGACCTGGCAGCAGACGCTGGCCCAGGCGATCGACGGCCGCGGCCGCGACCTCTCCGACGCGTTGGGCAACCTCGCGCCGTTCGCGACCGACACCGAGAAGATCCTGCGGATCCTCAACTCGCAGAAGGCCGCGGTGCGCCAGGCCGTGCGCAACACCGGCGTGGTCTTCGACGCGCTGAGCGAGCGCGACGGCCAGCTGGCGTCGCTCATCACGAACTCCAACCGCGTCTTCGCGACGACCGCGGCCCGCGACCGCGAGCTCGCCGACGCGATCCGCGCGCTGCCGACGTTCGAGCGCGAGTCCAAGACGACGGTCGAGCGCCTGGAGCGGTTCTCCACGAACGCCAACCCGGTCGTCGAGGACCTGCGGCCCGCGGCGCGCGAGCTGAGCCCGACGCTGCAGTCGCTGTCGGACCTCGCGCCCGACGCCAAGGCGTTCTTCCGCGACCTCGGCCCGCTGATCACGGTCTCGAAGACCGGCCTGCCCGCGGTGCAGGAGTTCGTCCACGAGCTGCGGCCCCTGCTGGGCGAGTTCGACCCGTTCCTCGCGCAGCTCAACCCGATCCTCGACGGCGCCGGCCTCTACAAGGGCGAGCTGACCGCCTTCTTCGCCAACGTCGTGGCGGCCACGCAGGCGACGGGCTCGACGGCCGGCTCGCGCGACCCGGTCCACTACCTGCGCACCACGAACCCGCTCAACCCGGAGACGCTGGCGCAGTACACCAACCGGGTCGGCACCAACCGGCCGAACCCGTACCAGCTGCCGGGCGCGTTCCTGAACCTCAAGGACGGCCTGCCGTCGTTCGAGACGCGCCACTGCGGCAACACGACGCCGGTCCTCGGCGCCCCGGTCGCCGGCCTCCTGCCCGAGGAGCTGCGCAGCCGCGTCCTGCGGTTCGCCTTCGCGGGCGCGGAGACCAACGTGCCGGCGCCGCCCTGCAAGCAGCAGCCGCGCTACAACGTCAGCGGCAAGATCACGCAGTTCCCGCAGGTGGACGCGAACGTCGACGGCCTGAAGGCCGGGCTGCCGCAGCCGTAGGGCGGCGCCATCCGGCGCGCCGCCCTCGCCGCCCGACTACCCTGACGTCGCTCCATGGGTCCGCTGTCGCGCATCCTCGCCGCCGTGATGGGCGCGGCCGCGCGCCGTCCGCTGGCCGTCGGCCTGGTCGCGACCGTGCTGGCGCTGGCCGGCGCGGCCCTGGCGCTGCGGCTCGAGCCCAGCGCGGCCACCGACACGCTGGTCGGCAAGTCCAGCGCCACGTACGAGGCCACCCAGCGCGAGCACGAGCGCTTCGGCGAGGACGCGGTCATCGTCCTGGTCAAGGGCGACCTCTCGCGGCTGCTGCTCACCTCCGACCTCGAGCGGCTGCTCGGGCTCGAGGGCTGCCTGTCGGGCAACGCGCCCAAGGACGTCGTGCCACGCGGCGGCAAGGACGGGCCGTGCGCGCGCCTGGCGCGCGACAAGCCGGTGAAGGTCGTCTTCGGCCCGGCCACGTTCATCAACGAGTCCATCCGGCAGATCACCGAGCAGTTCCAGACGCAGGTCCAGGACACGCAGGCCAAGTCGCAGCGCGCCCGCGACGCCGCCTACAAGCTCGCGCGCAGCAAGGGCTACTCGGTCGCCCAGGCCAAGACGCTCGCCAAGCAGGCCGAGGACCTCGTCGGCCAGCAGTTCCTGCGCGACACGCTGCGGCTGGTGCTCCGCTACGGCATCACCAAGCAGCCGCAGCTCAACGACACGCAGTTCGTCTCGCAGCTGGTGTTCGCGCCGGGCAAGGCGCCCGGCACGCCCAAGGCGCGCTTCGCCTACCTGTTCCCCACCGCCGACAGCGCGCTCGTCCAGGTGCGGCTCAAGCCGGGGCTGTCGGAGGACGAGCGGCGCGAGGCGCTCGGCCTCGTGCGGGCGGCGACGCGCATGCCCGACTGGCAGCTCAAGCAGGGCGGCCAGTACGTGGTGACCGGCGCGCCGGTCGTGCTCAACGACCTCACCACGTCGATCACCGACTCGATCGTCGTGCTGCTGATCGCCTCGCTGCTGGTCATGGCCCTGGCGCTGGGGCTCGTGTTCCGCGCGCGCATGCGGATGCTGCCGCTGCTCGTCGCGCTCGCGGCGACCGGCATCACCTTCGGCGCCCTGTCGCTGTCGGGCGCCTCGCTGACGATGGCGTCGATCG